>NZ_JAKKRH010000044.1:0-38136 GCF_025654465.1 Shewanella sp. SM101 | reverse complement strand
CTCCTTTCCCCCGTAGGGCGTATGCGGTATTAGCAGTCGTTTCCAACTGTTATCCCCCTCGACTGGGCAGATCCCTAGGCATTACTCACCCGTCCGCCGCTCGCCACCTCAGAAGTAAACTCCCTTGTGCTGCCGCTCGACTTGCATGTGTTAGGCCTGCCGCCAGCGTTCAATCTGAGCCATGATCAAACTCTTCAATTAAAGTTTTGTTGCTTCCGTCTTGCGACTTCAGCGGCTCAATGAATTCTGTCATTTGTTTCCGCTTTTAAAAAAGCGAAATCAAAATTATGTACATATTGCTATGAACACTCATTGTTACATTGATTTAAATTTTTGACTGCCAACCCGAAGGTTAAGCAGTTTCGATTAACTCAACACCTGTGAGTGTCCACACAGATTTCTTGTTTTATCTTGTTAAAGAGCAACTCAACTTCATAAGAGAAGGTGAGTACCACACTGAGCGTCGAACGCTTCCAGTTGGCTAGGGCTGCGTATTCTACGCATTTCCCGTTTCGCGTCAAGGAGTATTTTACAACTTCTTGCTGCGCTTGAATTAAGTGCTTAAAAGCTACTCAATTCAACCTAACTCGTCAGCTTGCTTTCGCTGTCTGCCGTGTCAGTGGATGCGCATTATAGGGAGATTGAGAAAGTCCGCAACCCCTATTTTTAAGATAATTGTCATTTTCTCACTGTTCGTTGGATATTTGACCTGACCCGCTAGTTTTTAACCTTTATAATGCTAAAAACCACTCAATTAGGGACTTTTCTATGTCAGGGTCACTCAGAACTTACCAAGGTATTCATCCTCAATTAGGCAATAACGTATATGTAGATGAAGCTTCGGTGCTTGTTGGCGATATTGCGTTAGATACTGATGCCAGTATTTGGCCTATGGTGGCGGCGCGTGGTGATGTTAACCATATTCGTATTGGTAAACGCTCGAACGTACAAGACGGTAGCATATTGCATGTAACGCGTAAGTCAGCTGCTCGTCCCGATGGTCATCCACTGATTATTGGTGATGATGTGACTATTGGTCACAAGGCTATGCTTCACGGTTGCAAAGTCGGTAACCGAGTATTAGTAGGCATGGGTGCGATTATTCTCGACGGTGCGATTTTAGAAGATGATGTGATCTTAGGTGCGGGTTCTTTAGTGCCACCGGGCAAGGTATTACAGAGTGGCTATTTATATGTAGGCAGCCCAGTTAAGCAGGCTCGCCCATTAACGCCTGCCGAAATTGCCTTTTTGCCAGAATCTGCCGACAACTATGTCAGACTGAAAAACGAATACTTAGTTGAGTTGCAAAACATCTAGTCACTTGTCGTTAGTCGCTTAGTGTCACTATAGCTATATAATAAAGGCGGTAGAGACTCATTGAGTCTCTACCGCCTTTTGCTATTCGCTGATTCAGAAAACTATCTAAGTTCGATAAGTTTAGCCTAAGTGTACTGCCCCAAACTCATCAAACTCTTCGGCTTCAATTAAGTCTTCCGCCATTTCTTCGGCATCAAATCTCACCGCATCAAACAATGCCAGTATAGCAGCGGCTTCATTGGCACTCGGCTGTTCAGAGAAATCATTCAGCTCGGCTAACTTATTCACACTGATATAGCACTTAATGTTCATCCCCTGTGACTGCGCGATAAAGCAGACTCGCTTGTGGGCGTCGTCCCAATATTGCAGTTCGGGAAAAAGAATACTTTGATTCATGCTTCCTACTTAGGCTCGGCCATTAGTTTATCCCTCAAAAGATTTAATACCACTTGAGTATCGGGCTCGATACCTCGCCATAGGGTAAAACTCTTAGCCGCTTGTCCGACTAACATGCCGAGCCCATCAATAACCTTAGCTGCACCTTGGGATAGCGCCCATTGGTTAAACGCGGTGACCGAAGCGCCATACATCATGTCATAACAAACAGTTTGGGTAGTGATGATATGCGCTGGCAAAGTTGGCAACTCGCCCGCAAGACTCGCCGAGGTTGAGTTAATGACGATATCGAACTCGCCCACAAGCTCATTCATTTCTACGGCGGTGACTCTATCTGCAAAAGCACCGTTATCCACCGAAGTAAAGATATCGACCAGAAGCTGTGCCTTAGTGTGGGTGCGATTACTGATGATCAGCTGCGCAATTCCCGCATTTAATAACGGCAGAATACAACCGCGCGCCGCACCACCAGCACCAATAAGTAACACGCGCTTATCTTGCAGGCTGCCTAAGTTAGCGATGAGATCAGCCACCAGCCCTAAACCATCGGTGTTATCACCGCGAATAGTGCCATCGGCCAATAAACTTAAGGTGTTTACCGCGCCGGCAAGCTTGGCCTCTGGGCTGAGACTGTCACACAGCGCAAAAGCTTGCTCCTTAAAAGGCACTGTCACATTCGCGCCCTTGCCGCCCGCATTGAAAAACGCCGTCAGTGAGGCTTCAAAACCATCGACCGGAGCAAGAATGGCTTCATAGGTTAATAACTCTTGGGTGGGCGCGGCAAATTGTCCATGAATGAACGGCGATTTAGTGTGGCTAATTGGATTGCCAAACACTGCGTATCTGTCTGTCATAGCGATATTAAATTTTAGGTTCAATGGCTTTGCAGTCTACCGCGCTTTTGAGCCTAGGCAAGACGAATTATGTTCAACTAAATTTCATGTTGGGTTTCACGCTATAATGCGCCATCGGCTCAATACTCTCTATTTTAGTGAACGACTATTTCAATGAACTGGCTTAAAAAGATTTTTAGCAAACACACTCCACCGCAGGATGATCGCGATCCGAGCCAATCTAACGCTTACGACTTAATCGGCGGCGAAAAAGTGATCCGCGCTATCACCAAATGTTTTTATCAGAAGATGGCAAACTCAACAGAAACGACAACACTGCTTGCCATTCATAGAGCGCCCATTGCGGAATCAGAGCAGAAGTTGTTTGAATTTTTAAGTGGTTGGCTCGGCGGGCCACAGCTCTACCAGCAGAAATATGGTCATCCCGCATTGCGAGCACGACACATGCATGTCGATATTGATGAGGCGATGCGGGATCAATGGCTGTTTTGTATGAAATTTGCGATTGAAGAAAACATTAATAAGCCAGAGCATCGAGCCGCCATTTTGGAGGCAATTTCAACTCTGGCTGATCATATGCGTAATCAATAAAGTGGATGCTGTATCCACTTCATAGATTACTGGCTAAACCCAGTCGCGGGGTTTGAGGTAGTTATCGTACAAATCTGCCTCAGGGCTTCCCGCCTCTGGTGTATAAGCATATTGCCAACGCACTAATGGCGGCATCGACATTAAGATAGACTCGGTACGGCCGCCCGTCTGTAGGCCAAATAAAGTGCCTCTGTCGTAGACTAAGTTGAACTCAACATAACGACCACGGCGATAGAGTTGGAACTGACGCTCACGCTCACCGAATTCAGTATCTTTACGACGCTCGACAATCGGCGCATAGGCCGTTAAGAAGCCATTACCTACAGCTTGCATAAAGCTAAAGCTTTGCTCGAATCCTTCTTGATTCAAGTCATCGAAAAACAATCCACCCACGCCGCGGGTTTCATTACGATGCGGTAGGAAGAAATACTCATCGCACCATTTCTTATATTTGGGATAAACCTCATCCCCGAAAGGCGCGCAAATATCCTTAGAAGTCTGGTGCCACTCGCGCACATCTTCCTCGAAAGGATAATAAGGCGTTAGATCAAAGCCACCGCCAAACCACCACACGGGATCGGCACCCTCTTTTTGAGCAATAAAGAAACGCACATTGGCATGAGTCGTTGGGATATAAGGATTATTAGGATGAATCACTAAAGAAACGCCCATAGCTTCAAAACTACGACCCGCTAACTCAGGGCGATGCGCCGTAGCCGACGCAGGCATGGCAGCGCCAGTCACATGGGAAAAGTTAACCCCAGCTTGCTCGAACACTGCACCTTGGGTTAATACTCGGCTCGTACCACCACCGCCTTCGGCGCGAGTCCATGAATCGGCGGCGAACGTGGCTTGGCCATCCAGCGCCTGTAAACCAGCACAAATTCGGTTTTGTAGATCGATTAAAAACGCTTTTACCACTGCAACATCAGGCACACTCATCTTGTTATCCTTATTATTGGTTTGCTCATTGTCCATTTCGTAAAATCTTACCGCTTCGCGCATCGATAATGGTCGAGGGCTGACGTTGTTCGCCGAGTTCACCTAATACGAGTGCATCGATTTTACCGGTAAAATCTGCGAGAATTTCATCGGCAGTTAATGCTGGATCTTCACCCGCAAGGTTAGCGCTGGTCGACACTAAAGGTTTATTGAGCGCGCGGCACAGGGCTTGCACCCCAGTATGGGCAGACACTCGCACTGCGATAGAGTCAAATTCACCACAGAGGTATTTTGAAACATGCGCTTTGATTGGCATGACAAAGGTAAAAGGCCCCGGCCACTTGGAAAATGCAAACTCGAGCTGCTCAACCGTTAATTGCGATTCATCAACATAAGCCAAAAGCTGCTGAAAATCACTGGCGACTAAGATCAGTCCCTTTTGCCATGGGCGCTGTTTTACAGCCAATAACTTTTGGATAGCAGTGTCATTATCTGGGTCGCAACCTAGGCCATAAACGGCCTCGGTTGGATAAGCGATAACACCACCGTTAAGCACAATATCTTTTATGTCAGATGGGTGCAGCTGCAACATCTTAGGATCACCTTTTGAGTATTGTCGATTTCAACAATCAAATTATTGGATAAATTCGAATACTGACCGCCCCATCAGCGGTCAGCCGAGGATTATACGCAAGCCACTTTCATCGGCCAAATATTAAGATGCAGGTCACACAATAAACTAAAGTGGTCTTTTGTATTTACAGCTTTTTTGCGGGCATTCTAAACGCATCCCAGCCGCACCTTTACGCTCGACTAAGATCCCAAAACCACAACTCGGGCAATCTTCAGCAACCGGAGGATAATTCACAATAAACTTGCACTTAGGGTAAGCACTGCAGGCATAAAAACTCTTTCCGAAGCGACTCGTTCTGTGCTCAAGCTTACCCGCTTTGCATTCAGGGCAAGGAATTTCAGGCTTATCACTCGCTTGATCCTGTTTTTCAATATGCGTGCAGCTAGGATATTGAGTACACCCAATAAAGATCCCAAAGCGCCCAGACTTTACTGCCAGTTCGTGACCGCATTCAGGGCATACAGAACCTTCAATCACTTGAGTTTCAATAGATTCGTGCTGCACTAAGGGTCGAGTGTAATTACAGCTAGGGTAATTATTACAGCCAATAAAACCGCCGTGCTTACTGTGTTTGACCGATAACTCGCTGCCACATTCAGGGCAAAGTTCGTATTCTTTTTCCAGTGCGTGTTCGTGGGCACTAAATAATTGTTCATCAATCTTAGACATAATCATTCACCACCTGTCGTAGCGCATTAGGATATCAAGCGCAGTGCCATCAAGGAATTTATGGCATCAAAAAAGGAGGTCTTAGCCTCCTTTCTCTCATAATTCATCTTTCACAACAATTAAGAATGCAGTCGGCCTTCGGGCTGTTCGAAGATTAAATCTTCCATTTGCTCATAAGCGGACTCATGGCCAGGAGCATTAAACAGCACCATTAAGATAACCCATTTGAGATCTTCTAAAATCAGGGTTGGTTCATCCAACTCCATAACTCTATCGATCACCATTTCACGGGTTTCGACATTCAGCACTTTAACTTGCTCTAAAAACAGCAAGAAACCGCGGGATTCCACATCCAGCTTGTCCATTTCGTCCTTTGTATAGATACGAAACGAATGCTGATCGTGATTACAAAGATAAGGTTTATCCCCTTCTTGTAATTCAGCTAAGCGCTCTAACCAAGTTAACGCTTTTAAAATCTCGGATTGATGAAATCCGGCACGAGTGAGTTCCTTGGTTAACTCGTCTTCATCAACTAGTAGTTCAACTTCACTGTGAACATAGTTTTCAAATAGATACATGAGGATATCAAACATGGCTAGCTCCTCTTTACTCTGACGTAACCACCGGGTACTGCTATTACCCAACCTTGCAACTCAAGTTCAAGCATTTGTTCTAACACCAGATCTATCGTTTTTCCACTATGTTCAACGACTGCATCAATTGATGTAGTTTCATAACCTACACTAGCTAACAGAGACGAAAATGGCAAATTACAAATCTCGCCTTGCTGTATATGGTGGCATAACTTCAATTCTTCAAGGTGGAAAGCGGTTAAACTTGCCAACTCTTCCACTATATCGGCAGCGGTTTCCACAAGCTTTGCTCCATCACGTAATAAATCATGGCAGCCTTGATGGTAACCACCTAAGATTGAGCCCGGAACGGCAAACACCTCACGCCCTTGTTCCATCGCCAACCTAGCAGTGATTAAAGAGCCGCTTTTGCGACAGGCTTCAACCACAAGAGTACCTAAAGATAGACCGCTAATAATGCGATTTCGTTTCGGAAAATTACCCGCAAAGGGACCAGTATCAGGCCAAAACTCGCTAAGTATACAGCCTTGCCGCTGAATATCATGATAAAGCTGTCGATGTTTTCGTGGATAAATGATCTCTATGCCCGTTCCTAGTACGGCAATAGTGCGCCCTTGATGGTCAACACAGGCTTTATGGGCCGCCCCATCAATCCCCATCGCCATGCCGCTACAGATACCAAATCCCATTGAGGACATCTCAGCAGCCAGTTGATAAGCGACCTGCAATCCGCCTGGAGAAGCATTACGACTGCCAACAATCGCAAGATAAGGAAGGGCTAACGCCTCTAAGCAACCTTTAACGAACAGGACGGCGGGCGGATCTGAGAGTTGTTTTAATAATGGTGGATAAAGCGGATCAGAGAAACAAAGCAGATGATGATCGGCGGCTTGCTGTTGCCATTCGAGGGCGACATCCACTTTTTGATAATCAATAACAAGGCTATGGAGCAGATGATCAGATAAAGGTAGCGCTTGTCTCTCATGCTCTAACCTTTGTCTGAGGTCGTCCACTTCCATGTGCGTTAATAATTGTTGGATCCGAGCGGGTCCTAGCCCAGATACAGCACAAACAACTAACCAATCGACCAAATTTTCAGAGATTATAGACCTCTTAAGGCTAAAGATTCTGGGGCGATTAACTTATCGTCGACACGAACAGGCCGCTCGGTGGAGACAATCAAACCTAAGCTCGCCTTATCAAACACTTTAAACACTAACAACTTACCATGATAAACATCCGGCATCTTAACTGCACGATCCGAAGAGACTGACGCCATTAGGTTATCATAGGCAGTACGTTCAATTGCAGGAACCGGCATACCATCATTGTTGATAACAATAACCTCCCCATCACGGTAAATAGAAAATACCACCCCAGGCTCGACGCCATCCTGAGTGCCTTTATCTAAGTACACGACATTCAACTTACCCGCTTCACGCAAATTTGATTCTGTAGCTAACACTAAAGCTGGTATCTTTAATTCCGCAGGTTTAGGAGTAAAGTAAGCTGACATCAAGGAATCACTTTCCATCGGCAATACTCTGAAGCCCGCTTTGGTTTCGCGAAAGCTCGTTAGCAACTTAATTTTTGAAACCTTACCAGACTCAATCACTTGCCCAGTAGACGACAAAATGGCTTCTTGTCCTAACGCTTCGCCTGACTCTTTATTGAAAAACTCGCGACCGCGTTCGTAAATACCATATTTTTGGTTTATTGGCAGTTCAGCATCAATATAAATCACATCACCCACAATATGGTGACGCGATGGACTTTCACCTGCCAGCACCATAGGTTGCTCAGTAAGCCAGTGAGTCTCGACGACCCGATTCTGCACTAAATATTGTTCAATCAAGGCTAAATCAACGGCTGGAATAGCATTACTCTTAGCAATGACACGTCCCTCGGGACTCTTTTTTACATGGGGTTTAGCACTATCGACAGTAGCACCATTACGCACAAGGCGGGGCTGACCATCAATAAATACCAGAGTGAGTTGATCGCCAGGGTAAATAAGGTGGGGGTTAGCAATCTGTGGGTTTACATCCCAAAGACTCGGCCATTTCCATGGGTCATTCAGAAACGCGGCGGAGATATCCCAAAGAGTATCGCCCTTTTTCACTACATATGACTCAGGATGCCCCGCCTTAAGCGTCAGGGTATCTGCGGCAACAAACGTGCAATTGAATGTCATTAACGCGAGTAAAATTAACCGTTTCATGGGTATTTCCATGTTGTTTAACTCTTAGTTTGAGCTTTTACTGTTATTGGTAGGCACTAAAGATTAAAATTAACTCATTAGCATCAGTCAGTATAACTAACTGGCAGAGATTTGACAGACTTGTTAAGAGTTTATGTATGACACTATTAAAAGTATTACAATTCCCTGACGAAAGATTACGAACACAAGCCACACCCATCACAGAGTTTAATGCCGAGCTGCAGACTCAAATTGATGATATGTTCGAAACCATGTACCAAGAAAAAGGTATCGGTCTGGCCGCGACCCAAGTTGATTACCATAAACAACTTATTGTCATGGACTTACAGGATGAAGTCGAACGACCCAAAGTGTTTATAAACCCCGAAATTATCGCCAGCAGCGGTGACTTCTGCAATGAAGAAGGTTGCCTGTCGGTTCCGGGGATTTACGCCAAAGTCGATCGCGCCGAATTTGTCACGGTAAAAGCCTTAGACAGGCACGGTAACGAATTTATAGTTGAAGCCGATGAGTTATTTGCCATTTGTATTCAACACGAAATGGATCACCTCAAAGGCAAATTGTTTGTCGATTATTTGTCGCCGCTAAAACGTCAGCGGATCAAACAAAAACTTGAAAAAGCGGCCCGATTGGACGCCAAAGAAGCATAGGATCAGATTTGAAACCACTCAACATCATCTTTGCCGGAACACCGGATTTTGCCGCTCGCCACTTACAAGCACTTTTAAACTCACACCACAATGTGATTGGCGTTTACACTCAGCCCGATAGACCCGCTGGCCGCGGCAAGAAACTGACCGCCAGCCCAGTAAAAGAACTCGCTATCGCCAATAGTATTCCAGTGTTTCAACCCGGCTCATTACGTAAAGAACCCGCGCAACAAGAGCTTGCCGCACTCAACGCCGATATCATGGTGGTCGTAGCCTACGGTCTGATCTTGCCAAAAGTCGTGTTAGATACACCGCGTTTAGGTTGTATTAACGTTCATGGTTCTATTTTGCCACGCTGGCGTGGTGCCGCACCGATCCAACGCGCACTTTGGGCCGGCGACAAAGAAACTGGCGTAACCGTTATGCAGATGGATGTGGGTTTAGATACTGGTGACATGCTGCTTAAAACCTATCTGCCAATCGAAGATAATGACACGTCAGCCAGCCTTTACGAGAAACTGGCAGAACAAGGTCCCGTTGCCCTATTGCAAGCACTCGAAGGTTTGGCAAATGGCACTTTAGCCGCTGAAAAACAAGATGAAGCCTTAGCGAACTACGCAGAAAAACTCAGCAAAGAAGAAGCTAGACTCGACTGGAATAAATCCGCTAAACAGTTATGGCAAGAAGTCCGCGCCTTTAATCCTTGGCCTGTGAGTTACTTTGAGCACCAAGGTAACACTATTAAAGTGTGGCAAACCCAAGTCAGCGAAACCACCAGCACAGCTGCTCCGGGCACTATTATCAGCGCCAGCAAAAAAGGCATAGACGTCGCCACCGCTGATGGTGTGTTAACCCTGCTGAGTATGCAGCTTCCGGGGAAAAGGCCACTCAATGTTGCCGATATTCTCAATGCTCGAGGTGAATGGTTTAGCCCGAATACTCGCCTCGCAAACGAGGCACAATAATCATGAACTTGCGCGCGCTAGCTGCGAAAGCCATCTTCGAAGTATTAGAAAAAGGCGTGTCGCTGTCAGTGGCATTGCCTGATCAACAAAAGCATCTTGCCAGCGGCAAAGATAAAGCCCTACTTGCAGAGATCTGCTACGGCGTGATGCGCACTCTGCCGCAAATAGAAAAACGCATCAGTGAATGCCTAGAGAAACCACTTAAAGGCAAACAAAGGATTATCCACCAGCTCCTGATCGTAGGTTGCTATCAACTTTACTTCACTCGCATTCCAAGCCACGCCGCGATTTCAGAAACCGCCGAAGCCTGTCGCCAGTTAAAATTTGAAGGCATGGTCAAGGTCGTTAATGGTGTACTGCGCAACATTCAGCGCCAGCTATCGCCGCTAAGCACAGAATCAGATACCTTAAGCTATAACACACCCGCTTGGTTAATTAAGCGCTTAAAAGAAGCCTATCCCGAGCAGTGGCAAGACATCATTCAACAAAGCCATGAACGCCCGCCCATGTGGCTGCGTAACAATCGCTTATCCCAGAGCCGTGCCGAATACCTCGCTGCCCTAGCCGAAATCGACATTGAAGCGAGCGAAGGCAGCAGTGCCGATGCCATTCTCCTAGCGCATCCAAAGGATGTCGCCACACTGCCACACTTTCATGAAGGTGCAGCATCAGTACAAGATGGCGCGGCACAATGGGCGGCGACCTTACTAGCCCCGCAAGCGAATGAATTAATACTCGATGCCTGCGCGGCACCCGGTGGCAAAAGTTGTCACTTACTCGAACTTGAGCCGAGTATCAAATTAGTCGCTGTTGATTTTGATGCCAAACGCCTCGAGCGTGTGCAACAGAACCTTGACCGCTTATCATTAAAAGCGGAGCTTATCCATGGTGATGCGGCCAACATAGACTCATGGTGGCAAGGCGGACAATTTGATCGTATCTTACTGGACGCGCCTTGCTCAGCCACAGGAGTGATCCGCCGCCATCCCGATATTAAATGGTTGCGAAAAAACCATGACATCGAAGAGTTGGCTGAACTACAACAGCAAATTCTAGATCATTGCTGGAAGTGGCTAAAACCCGGTGGCACGCTTCTTTATGCCACTTGTTCGATTTTACCGCAGGAAAACCGCGACCAGATCAGTGCGTTTTTAGATAGAACGGTAGATGCTAAGCTAGACACACTTGCCCAGCAAAATTCGCCACAGGATATAGGTTGGCAAATCACGCCAGGACAAGACAATATGGATGGGTTTTATTATGCCCGTTTATTGAAAGCGACTGATTAGGAAGTAAGCAAGGCCATGAAAATTATCATATTAGGTGCGGGTCAAGTCGGGGGAACCTTAGCCGAAAATTTGGTGGGTGAGAACAATGACATCACCATTGTCGATTATGACAAATCCAGATTACGCGCCCTGCAAGATAAATATGACCTTCGCGTCGTAGCGGGCCATGCCGCTCACCCTGATGTTCTCAGAGAAGCGGGCGCAGAAGATGCCGACATGCTTATCGCCGTAACCAATAGTGATGAATGTAATATGGCTGCCTGCCAGATTGCCTATACCCTCTTTGGTACGCCGACTAAAATTGCCCGTATCCGCTCAGAACCCTATTTGGCGATGCGCGATAAACTCTTTATCGACAGTGAAACCAAAAATAGCGATGGTCGTCCCCGTGGCGGCTTCGTGATCGATGAATTAATCGCCCCTGAACAGTTAGTGACCGCTTACATCCAGCGACTCGTAGAATATCCAGGCGCATTGCAAGTGCTTGAATTTGCGGAAGGCCGGTTGAGCCTAGTGGCTGTTCGAGCCTATTACGGCGGCCCACTGGTGGGGAATGCATTAGCGGCACTTCGCGAACACATGCCCAATATTGATACCCGGGTCGCGGCGATCTTCCGCCAAGGCCGCGCTATTATGCCTCGCGGAACGACCATTATCGAAGCCGATGATGAAGTCTTCTTCGTTGCAGACAGTCGCCACATTCGCGCTGTCATGAGCGAAATGCAAAAACTCGATAACTCCTACCGCAACATTATGATCGCCGGTGGCGGTAACATAGGCCTAGGTTTAGCAAAACGCCTTGAGCGCACCCACTCGGTCAAACTGATTGAGCATAAATTAGAACGTGCAGAAGCCTTATCGGAGCAGCTGGAAAATACCACAGTGTTCTGCGGTGATGCCTCAGATCAAGAATTACTACTCGAAGAACACATAGACCAAACCGACGTATTTATTGCGGTCACCAATGACGACGAAGCCAATATTATGTCCGCCCTGCTAGCAAAACGTATGGGCGCGAAAAAGGTCATGGTGCTTATTCAACGCGAAGCCTATGTGGATATAGTGCAAGAAGCCAACATCGATATTGCTATCTCACCACAACAAGCGACGATTTCGGCACTATTAACTCATATTCGTCAGGGTGATATCTGTAACGTTTACTCTCTACGTCGTGGGGCGGCCGAGGCAATTGAAGCCATTGCCCACGGAGATGCCAGCACTTCTAAAGTCGTTGGCAAAGCCATTGGTGATATTAAGTTGCCACCGGGGACAACGATTGGCGCCATTGTCCGCAATGATGAAGTGCTGATGGCCCACGACAAAACCGTGATAGAGCAAGGAGATCACGTGATCTTGTTCTTAGTGAATAAAAAGTTTGTCGGCGAAGTCGAGAAGCTTTTCCAACCAAGTGCTTTCTTCTTCTAAGAACCTTAGTAAGCTAACTTATGCTGAACTTTAGACCGCTATTGTTTATTTTAGGGCTGTTTTTGTCCATGCTGACAGCTTTCATGCTGATCCCACTGCTCCTCGCCGCATACAAAGGTGAGGAAACTGTGGGCTCTTTTATGGTGTCGGCATTAGTCACAGGCATTAGCTCAAGCCTGTGTTTACACAATGGCCAGAGCAAAAGCATTAACCTCAATATCCGCGATATGTTCCTACTAACTAGCCTAACGTGGTTGATCGTAAGCCTATTCGCGGCCATGCCATTTACCCTTTATCACGGTATTGGTTATACCGACGCCTTCTTTGAAACCATGTCCGGCATCACGACCACAGGTTCTACTGTACTCTCAGGGTTGGATACTATGGATCACAGTATCTTAATCTGGCGCTCTTTATTGCAATGGCTAGGTGGGATTGGTTTTATCGTAATGGCGGTGGCGATTCTACCCTTCTTAAACGTCGGCGGGATGCGGCTATTCCGCACTGAATCATCCGATTGGAGCGATAAAGCCGTGCCTCGCACCCAAAGCATGGCTAAGTATTTATTCTTTATATATATTTTACTAACGAGTATCTGCTGTGTTGCCTATCATCTGGCGGGAATGACTTGGTTTCAGGCCATCAATCATGCAATGACCACCCTCTCGACTGGTGGCTACTCGACCTCAGATAGCTCAATGGCGGCGTTTTCCAACTCTGCACACTGGGTTGGGATTTTCTTTATGGCAGCAGGTGGCTTGCCACTGCTCATGTTTGTACAAACCATACAGCAAAGGGATCTACGGATTTGGAACGATGCTCAGGTCAAAGGCTTCTTATTTTTCCTCACATTTGTATCTTGTTCTATTGGCTTCTGGCTGTGGCAAACCCGCGACATTGAGCTTCTAGATGCACTGCGTTTATCCAGCTTTAACGTGGTGTCGGTAGTCACCACTACAGGTTATGGCTTAACGGACTACGGTGCTTGGGGTGCCTTTGCCAATATCGCCTTCCTGTTTTTAATGTTTGTCGGTAGTTGCTCTGGCTCCACTTCGGGTGGGATTAAGATCTTCCGTTTTCAAATTGCTGGGGCCATTATGCGCGAGCAATTGAAACAGCAATGTCATCCAAACGGTATCTTTAGGGAACGTTACAACAACCGCATCATCAGTGATGATATCGTCCGCTCTCTGATCACTTTCGTACTGCTGTTTGTGATGGTGATTGTAGGCTTGTCAGTGATTTTAGTGCTCACGGGTCTCGATCCTATGACCAGTTTCACTGGCGCGATTACGGCAGTCACTAACGTGGGCCCTGGTTTAGGCCCGATTATTGGACCTGTAGGTAACTTCTCAACGCTACCCGATGTCGCTAAATGGGCGTTGTCACTCGGCATGCTCCTCGGTCGTTTAGAAATCTTAACCGTGGCGGTGTTGTTCCACCCGAGTTTCTGGAAGTACTAATTCAGTAGAGCTTGAATACTAAAAAGGCGCTTAACTTGTTAAGCGCCTTTTTTATTAAGCCTGACCCGTCCTAAATAGCGGTAACGTCGACTAATTCAAGCAGATGATCGGCATAAACTTTCACATCTGCCCAGTCGGTATAATCGATAACTGACTTAGGATCAGTTGGACCTTTAGTCATCTTCATAATCAACTGGATCGCCAATCTGTCGTACCAAGGCCATGAAGGATAATCCACTTTGCCCGCAATAATTTTAAGATCAGCAGGCGTCCATGGCGATAACGCAATGAACTTTTGCAGATATTTATTATTTGCAGGGATACGTTTTTCAGGATTTCTCGCCACAACATTGACGCAGAAAAAACTGTTTGGCAATGCGCCCAGAGCCTGTGCATGCTGCTCAATAAATTGAAACACGCTCTTATCATAGGTGCCATAGAGCACGCAGGCGCCTAAGGCAACGGCATCATAATCAGGCCAATTAATACAAGTCGCGGCAGCACTGTTGATATCGATGAGGTCAACCTTAGCGTCACGAAATCTTAATTGCTCGGCAATTGCACTGGCAATCTTGGCCGTATGGCCACCACGGGTAAAATAAAGTACGAGGACGCGTGTCATAGGCAATTCCCGATCCACTGAGTAATACCACCATTGTGGCAAGGTTACGTTAAATAAACCTCTGATAGGATCACAAATCAGTCGTATCTCATATTCTGAGATGCAAAAATTGAGATCTGCATTGCCGAGCAGTATGATTGCGTAAACACATGTGTTCAATTAGAATTATCTAATCAAAAGCGATAAAGTGAGTGACCTTATGCAAAATGACATAGATGTAGATGCAATGGTAACTAATGCGGAAAGTGCGGCTAAATGGCTCAAGGCCATAGCGAACCCTTATCGCCTAATGATTTTATGTCTATTACTAGACAAAGAGTTAAGCGTAACCGAGCTCAACGCCACAGTGCCATTAAGCCAGTCGGCCCTATCCCAGCATTTAGCCGTATTACGCGCAGAAGATCTCGTGGATACCCGTAAGAGCTCGCAGATTGTTTACTATAAACTCAAGAACGAGCAAGTCACCCAAGTGATTTCGATTCTGCATAGCCGCTACTGCGCAGCCTAACACTGCAAAATTAGCCTAAATTTAAGCCCTAACCTCTTGCAAGTGATTAGGGCTTAATGGTTTTTAATGTTGGCTAAAACGGTTACCGAAGGCATCGACTTTTGCCCAATCGGTAAACTCAAAAGTGCCAGTGATATCCGTTGGCCCTTTAGTCAACCACATGATAAAACGTATCATGGTCCGGTCGAAGAAACCGTATTTAGGGTAATCAATCTTGCCCGCAAACACTTCTAACAGCTGGGGTTGCCACAGTGAAAGCTTGAGAAACTTTTGCATATAAGGATTGGTTTCAGGCGTATTTTTTAAGGGTTTGCGCGCCACTACGTTAACGGTAAAAAAACCATTAATCTTAGTATCTAGCACTGCATGGTGGCGGTTCACATACTGATAAAGCTCTGGTCTATGTTTACCATAGCGAATACTGGCACCAATCAGCACTTTATCAAAATCCACTAAGCTCAACGCTTCCGCCTGCTCTAATGTGACGAGCGAAACCTGCTCTCCCGCCTGTTCAGCAATCGTCTTCATTTTTTGGCAAATTGCCAATGTTTGGCCATCTATCGTCGAATAGATTATTAACGTCTGCATGATTAATTCTTCCAAAAAGTTGGCGTAAACAAAATCAGTAAGGTAAATACTTCGAGGCGACCAAACAGCATAGCCACGACCAATACCCACTTAGCTCCATCACCAATGCTGGCATAATTGCTCGCGACCTCACCTAAACCTGGACCTAAGTTGTTTAAGCATGCCGCCGTGGCACTAAAAGCCGTAATATCATCTAATCCCATCGCCATGAGTGCAAGCATACAAATCACAAACACCAGCGCATAGGCAGAAAAGAATCCCCAAACAGCATCAACCACGCGGTCGGGTAAGGCTTTAGAGCCAATCCTAATCGAAAACATTGCCTTAGGGTGAACGAGTCGTTTCAATTCACGTGAACCCTGTAGCAGCAGTAAAATTACTCGAATGACCTTAATCCCACCCGCAGTTGAGCCACCACAGCCACCGATAAAACTCGAAAACATTAATAGTATGGGTAAAAATAATGGCCACAGATGGAAGCTATCAGTGCCAAATCCAGCCGTAGTGGCAACTGAAACTGCCTGAAATAAAGCATGATCTAAGGTTTCTTCTGGCGAATCATAAATACCAGAACGATAAAGCGTGAAGAAACAAATCGCTGTGAGAATAAGTTGAATCGCCACAAGCATCTTAAATTCAGCATCTTTAAAATAGACTCTAACGTTAATCCCACGTCGTGAAAATGCCGCAAAATGCACGCTAAAGTTAACCGCAGAAACAATTAAAAAGAACACACAAATAAGATTAATAGTAGGACTATCGAAATAGCCCATACTGGCATCGTGGGTCGAAAAACCTCCGATGGCTATGGTCGAAAATGAATGACAAATGGCGTCAAAAATACTCATGCCCGCCCACCAATAAGCCGTCGCGCAGGAAATCGTTAGCAGTAAATAGATATACCACAGTGCTTTAGCGGTTTCGGCTATCCGTGGGGTCATCTTACTGTCTTTCACTGGCCCCGGAATTTCTGCGCGATAAAGCTGCATTCCTCCCACACCGAGCACAGGTAAAATAGCCACAGCGAGCACAATAATCCCCATGCCGCCAAGCCATTGCAGCATATGGCGGTAAAACAAAATGGCCTTAGGTAAAAAATCGAGCCCGACAATGACAGTGGCTCCGGTGGTGGTTAACGCAGAAAAAGATTCAAAGAAGCTGTCTGTCCAGCTTAAGTCTGGCTGACTCGAAAAGATAAACGGCAAGGCACCAATAGAACCCAGTACAGTCCAGAACAGCACGACAATCAGGAAGCCCTCTCGCGTACGCAATTCTTCTTTGCAGTGGCGGTTCGGATACCAGAGCCAAAAACCAATAAATAGGCTAACAAAAAATGCCTGCATAAACGCCGTGCCGCCGCCATCGTTATACCAAACAGCGATCAGTGCTGGTGGCAGCATAGTGATTGAAAATAAACCAATCAGCAGGCCTATGATTCTAATTATGGTTTTATATTGCATTACGCGAGTTCAATTATTCCATTGGCTGTAAAGGTATTTTCAGCATTTGGGCTATTTTGGCATAATTTACGCAGGCATCACAGCTCAAACTCGGGCCTCAAACTTCCTTGACTCAGTGTCGCCAGCGACTCACAAAGCCATGCCTGTTGCTCTCGCCCTATCTCAAACACAATATCGACTGCTGCGGCAAATTGCTTATCAATGATCACGGCATCCACTTGCTGTAATAGATGCTCGACATCGCGCAGCTGCGCATAATCACAATGCAACTTGGCGGGATACCGTAACTGTTTGAGTTGCGTCGGTAATTGAATCAAGCCTTGCCTTAAGCCCGACGTATAAGCCCGAACGAGTCCACCTACGCCTAGCTTAGTACCGCCATAGTAACGCACGACAACAGCGCCAACTTCGCCAATATGTGCCCCTTGCAACACAGCTAACATAGGGCGGCCTGCACTGCCAGCGGGCTCACCGTCATCACTCGAACCAATCAAGACGCTATCATCCGGTGCGCCAGCAACAAAAGCTGAGCAATAGTGGCTTGCGCCGGGATAGTCACGCTTTATGTCAGTAAGTACTAACTTTAATTTATCGACACTATCGCAATGAAAGAGAAAAGAGATAAAGCGACTATGCTTTATCTCTTCTTCAATGACGATTTCATCACAGGGAACGTTATAACTTTCGAGCACGAATTCGCCCTAATCTATTTTCAAACATCAATCGGCTAAGCCGAGCTCACGGGTCATGTTCTCGTTTCTATCTTGATGCACTATGACGTTATCTTCGATACGAATACCGCCAAAAGGCCTTAACTCATCAACCGTTTGCCAATTGATCTGTTGGCCACGACTATCTTGTTTAAGCTCATTGAGCAAAGTATCTATGATGTATAACCCAGGTTCCATAGTCAGCACTTGGTTTGGCGCTAAAATGCGGGTGCAACGTAGGAATGGATGGGCCTCGGGCGCCGCGATATGGGTACCGCGCTCATCGTGGGAGAAGCCACCCACGTCATGTACTTGTAAACCTAACATATGGCCTAAACCATGGGGGAAGAAAGCACTGGTAATGCCTTGATCAACCAAACCTTGGGCATCCCCCGTGGCTAAATCAAAATCCAATAGCATTTGCGCGACTTTAGCGTGAGTCGCTAAGTGTAAATCAGGATAACGCACGCCGGGGCGCATCATGTCGATAAGCTCCAGCTGCGCCTTATTCATCGCAGCGATCAACTCATCGAAACGATTCTTCTCGAATGCATAGGTTCTAGTGATATCAGACGCATAACCAAAGTAGCTCGCGCCCGCATCGATAAGAAAAGACAAACGTTTCGCAGGGCTTTGATGCTCGAGCGCGGTGTAATGCAAAATCGCCGCATTTTGATTAAGAGCGATAATATTGCCGTAGGGCACTTCATTTTCGCTCTGGCCCACGGCAGATAAATAATGCTGTTGGATCTCGAACTCATTCGCACCGTTATAAAACGCATTTTTAGCCGCCAAATGTCCCTGCACCGCAATTTGGTTGGCGCGGCGCATACATTCCAGCTCATATTCAGTTTTAGTGGTTCTGTGGTAATGCAAATAGCTCATCACAGCATCGGGATTGCGACTGGTAAAACCCAGCACTTCGGCTACATCTAAATGCTCACCCAAATAAGCCCAATTAACTGTGTCTTTAGGTAACAGCTCAGCGACCTTATCGGCCTTAGTTAACAGCTTAATATCAAAATGCTCGGTCCAGAACATATCCGGCACATCGGATACTTTGTGCCAAAAATCCACAGGACGATAAAAAATCAGCTGCGGCTTATCGCGACCATTGACGACTAACCAGCAATTCGGATTATCCAACACAGGCAACCATGCCTTGAAGTGCGGGTTTGCTTTAAAGGGATAATTGATATCATCCAAAAACATCCGATGCGGCTGACCCGAATGGATCACTAAACCAGACAAGGCTTCTCGAGACAAAATCTCTGCGACTCGGCGGTTTAACTCGGCAATATGGGCACGATAGTGATGAGCCAACTGATCCATTTGTCATCTCCTGCAATGAATAAAAGTTAATATTATGAGCCAAATTTGCCCACATAATCTTAATCTGATCATGAACAACAGATTCAATCAAAACGTTAAACTGTCACTCAATCTAAAATACATGGCTGCTGAATAAAGAACATTAAAGCGATAACATCATGATTATTTTTAATAATTCTATTCAACCCTAGCATGGCTACAGCGTTTAAACGTCTAAGGAAAACAGCCACAAAGACCTATTTATCCGCAAAGTGATTTAACGCATTCTAGGTGTTCTACACTCTGTGCAGTGTATCACAAAGGTAAAAAATCACTCTAGCCGACAAGAAATTAAACAGTCGTTTAAATTGGGTGTTGTAATTTATCGAATTTCGAAGCACACTGGCACACAACTGGTCAAATGATGGCCGAAGCTGCTGTGAGATAGAGAGTCGTACTAGCACCAACACATAATGGTGGGTATCACTTTTAAGCCAAAAGGAAGCAAGCAATGATCTACCAAAGTCCTACAATTCAAGTTGAGTTACTCGAGGATAATATTGCCAAGCTGTGCTTTAACGCACCCGGTTCGGTGAACAAATTCGACAGAGAAACCCTCGCCTCGCTCGATGCGGCATTAGACAGCATCAAGCAAGATTCCAATATCAAAGCGTTAGTGCTGACCTCAAGTAAAGATACCTTTATTGTGGGCGCCGACATTACCGAATTTTTAGGCCTGTTCGCACAAGATGATGCCGTATTGCTCTCTTGGGTTGAACAAGCTAATGCAGTCTTCAACAAACTCGAAGACTTGCCTTTCCCAACTGCATCAGCAATCAAAGGCTTTGCCTTAGGTGGCGGCTGTGAAACCATTCTGGCAACGGATTTCCGTATCGCAGACACCACAGCCAAAATCGGTTTACCCGAAACTAAACTCGGCATCATCCCAGGTTTTGGCGGCACAGTTCGTCTGCCACGTGTGATTGGTGCAGATAACGCACTTGAGTGGATCACGACCGGTAAAGACCAACGCGCTGAAGATGCACTGAAAGTCGGCGCTGTTGATGCCGTGGTTGCACCGCAAGCGTTAGAAGCTGCTGCGATTCAAATGCTGAAAGATGCTGTTGCTGAAAAGCTGGATTGGCAAGCACGTCGTAACCGTAAACTGTCTGCACTAACACTGCCAAAACTTGAAGCTATGATGTCATTCACCACAGCCAAAGGCATGGTGTTTGCTGTTGCGGGTAAACACTACCCTGCACCAATGGCTGCAGTAAGCGTAATTGAGCAAGCATCGACTAAAGGTCGTGCTGAAGCATTACAAATCGAACATCAAGCCTTTATCAAGCTCGCTAAAACTGACGTTGCTAAGGCACTTATCGGTATTTTCCTTAACGATCAATTTGTTAAAGGTAAAGCGAAGAAAGCCGGCAAGTTAGCGAAAGAAGTCAACAACGCGGCCGTATTAGGTGCAGGCATTATGGGCGGCGGCATAGCTTACCAAAGCGCCAGCAAAGGCACACCGATTGTCATGAAAGACATTGCCCAGCCAGCCTTAGATTTAGGCCTCAATGAAGCCGCTAAACTGCTATCTGCCCAAGTCGCCCGTGGCCGTTCAACGCCAGAAAAAATGGCCAAAGTGCTAAACAACATCACGCCTTCGTTAGATTATGCCGCAATTAAACACAGTGATGTTGTCGTTGAAGCCGTTGTTGAACATCCAAAAATCAAAGCACAGGTTTTAGCCGAAGTTGAAGGTTATGTGAGTGAAGATGCAATTATCGCGTCAAACACCTCAACAATTTCAATCAACTTACTCGCTAAGAGCATGAAGAAACCTGAGCGTTTCTGCGGTATGCATTTCTTCAACCCAGTGCACAAAATGCCTTTGGTCGAAGTTATCCGTGGCGAGCACAGCTCTGAAGAAACCATCGCCTCTGTTGTGGCTTATGCCAGCAAAATGGGTAAGACCCCAATCGTTGTTAATGATTGCCCGGGTTTCTTCGTTAACCGCGTACTCTTCCCTTACTTTGCAGGCTTTAACGGCTTACTTGCCGAAGGTGGCGACTTTGCTGCAATCGACAAAGTGATGGAAAAACAATTCGGTTGGCCAATGGGCCCTGCTTACCTGCTCGACGTAGTGGGTTTAGATACAGGTCATCACGCCCAAGCCGTTATGGCTGAAGGTTTCCCTGATCGCATGGGTAAATCAGGCACTGATGCGATTGATGTGATGTTTGAGAACAAACGTCTTGGTCAGAAAAATGGCAAAGGTTTCTATGTCTATTCAGTCGATAGCCGTGGTAAACCGAAGAAAGATGTCGATCCTACGAGCTACGGCCTATTGAAAGCTGCCTTTGGCGAGTTAAAAGCCTTTGAAGCCGATGACATTATTGCCCGTACTATGATCCCTATGATCATCGAAACCGTGCGCTGTTTAGAAGAAGGTATTGTCGCATCACCAGCCGAAGCGGATATGGGCCTAGTTTATGGCTTAGGTTTCCCGCCATTCAGAGGCGGCGTGTTCCGTTATTTGGATACCATGGGTGTCGCAAACTTTGTGGCCTTAGCAGACAAATATGCTCACTTGGGCGGTCTGTATCAAGTCACAGATGCGATGCGTACATTAGCAGCCAATAACGGTAGCTACTACCAAGCCTAATTAGCGGGAAAGGAATTTAATCATGAAACAAGCTGTTATCGTAGACTGTATTCGTACTCCGATGGGCCGCTCAAAGGCTGGCGTATTTCGTAATGTACGTGCAGAAACTCTGTCTGCCGAATTGATGAAAGGTCTGTTGCTGCGTAATCCGCAACTCGACCCAAACCTAATTGAAGACGTGATTTGGGGTTGTGTGCAACAAACCCTAGAGCAAGGCTTCAACATTGCCCGTAATGCTTCACTATTAGCCGGCATTCCAAAAACCGCTGGCGCTGTGACGGTTAACCGCCTGTGTGGCTCATCAATGGATGCTATCCATCAAGCGGCGCGTGCGATTATGACTGGCATGGGCGACACCTTTATTATTGGTGGCGTAGAACACATGGGCCATGTGCCTATGAGCCATGGTGTCGACTTCCACCCTGGTCTTGCTAATAACGTGGCAAAAGCCTCTGGCATGATGGGGTTAACTGCTGAAATGCTAGGTAAACTGCACGGTATTACCCGTGAGCAGCAAGATGCTTTTGCGGTACGTTCTCATCAACGCGCTTATGCAGCCACAGTTGAAGGCCGTTTTGCCAAGGAAATCTATGGCATTGAAGGTCACGATGCTAACGGTGCCTTAATTAAAGTCCTGCAAGACGAAGTGATCCGCCCAGAAACCACAATGGAATCTCTAGCAGCACTGCGTCCGGTATTTGATCCAGTCAACGGCACTGTGACTGCAGGTACTTCTTCTGCACTGTCTGATGGCGCTTCAGCCATGCTGATCATGGAAGAATCTAAAGCGCGCGCACTTGGCTTACCAATTCGTGCACGTATTCGCTCTATGGCGGTTGCGGGTTGTGACGCGGCTATCATGGGTTACGGCCCTGTTCCTGCCACGCAAAAAGCGCTGGCTCGTGCCGGTATCACAGTTGCCGATTTAGATGTGATTGAACTGAACGAAGCGTTTGCAGCTCAGTCTTTACCTTGTGTGAAAGATTTAGGTTTAGCGGATGTGGTTGACGACAAAATCAACCTCAACGGCGGCGCGATTGCACTAGGTCACCCACTGGGTTGTTCAGGTGCGCGTATCTCTACGACGCTGATCAACTTGATGGAAGACAAAGACGCGACCTTAGGTTTAGCGACCATGTGTATTGGTTTAGGCCAAGGTATCGCAACCGTGTTCGAACGCGTTTAATTCGTTACTCAAATAATCAAAGCCGGAACTTGTTCCGGCTTTTTTATGCCAAATATTCTGCCATCGTAAATATTAATATTTCTCATTTCTTCTGCTGTTCATTTGAAAATCAGTCCGTTATCGACTTAACTACAAGGGCATTACTGGCTATTGTGGACGACAAGTGGCAGCAATCATCAGCCAAATCTAGGCAGTGTAGTGCAAGGATGCAATTCGTTGTTTTACCAGAGGAATGCCAGATGCTACAAACGGAACAGACCCTTTTCGAACAAATGCGGATCACTGAGCTGGAGATCGAGTCTCGTAAGGCGCTCTTCTCTTTTACAGGGGCGGACGTAAAGGCCCTGCAATCCTTTAAGCCCATCATTGAAGAAAACATAGATAAAATCGTCGACGACTTTTACGGCTTACAAACCAGTGTGTCAGAAATTGCGCTCTTGATTGGAGACTCAGACACCCTTGCCCGCCTACGTACCGCACAGAGAAGATATGTGCTTGATTTATTTAATGGTGTTTATGATCTTGAGTACGTAAACAATCGCCTGCGGATTGGGTTAGTCCATAAACGCATTGGTGTTGAGCCCAAACTTTACCTGTCTGCGGTGCACACACTCAAGGAGTTGATCTATGCAGTGATCAACGGCTCAGTACAAGATGTACGTCAAGCTGAACGTATTCGAGCCGCAATTGATAAACTCGTGCTGTTTGATGTCACACTAGTATTCGATACTTATATTCGCAGCTTAGTCTCCGAGATTGAGAACGCTAAAGATAAGGCTGAGAAATATGCCCAAAGCATGGAAAGTAAAGTCAAAGAGCGGACCCAGCAGTTAGAAGAACTCTCGCAAACCGATCCCTTAACAGGTTTGCTCAACGTAAGGCACTTACAAGAAACCGCAACTCGCATACTCAGAGCTGCCCAAAGACGCGCCGAGCCAGTGTGTGTCATCTACTTAGATGTAGATGATTTTAAATTATTTAATGACACTCAAGGCCATAGATCAGGTGATGAAGTACTTTGTGCTGTCGCAAAAGCGATTAAAGAAACCACTCGTGCTGAAGATCATTGTTTTCGATATGGTGGAGATGAGTTCTGTATCATCATGCCTAACTGTCGTGAGGAACAAGCTCGCGAGAATTTCATCACTCGGTTTAATCAAAAAATAAAACTCAGTCTAAACAATATTTCCTTAAGCTTTGGCATTACAGATACAGGCCCCTATGAATACGAAGAAGCCAATAGCTTAATTCATAAAGCCGATCAAAAAATGTATAGCTACAAACGGGCGTCCAAATTGCAGCAACAAACTATGGCAGCTGCAAATGATTTAGCACCAGAGAATAGTACTGCAGTTATCCATCCAATCTCTCAATCTCAAAGCGCTGCTGATAAAGCCGTTGAGTAATATTAATTACCATCAGCCATAAGTTTGTTCCACGTGGAACATTTTATCTCTAGCCTTGCTAACGACAAAAAGCACACCAATCAAACCACATCACAAATTGCGACCGCCAACTTGGTTTATCATGGGGGCTGGAGTAACATTAGCTAATTCTGCTTAACCGTTCAGTAGAGGTAATATGAACGACGCTTTCTCAACCGCACAGCATAGGCTCGATGCACTTGGCTTACGTTGCCCAGAACCTGTAATGATGGTGCGTAAAACGGTAAGACAAATGGCTGCTGGCGAGACACTGCTGATCATTGCCGATGACCCTGCAACGACACGCGATATTCCAAGCTTCTGTGAGTTTATGGATCACACGCTTATCGCCAGCGAAACGGCTCAGACGCCATACCAATATTTGATCAAAAAAGGACTTTAAGTCGTATCGTTTTAGCGACTTAATCATTAAAAAAGGATGTGAGGAACTATGCCAAAACTGCTGGCAATTGCCTATAAAACTGTAAAGCGCGGCCCAATGAATGAGGTTCTCTGTGCCAATGTCACCCAGTTAAATGGTGTAGAGAAAGATGTATTTGGTCGTCCTGGCAAACGCCAAGTCACTGTGCTTTCCAAACTACAATGGCAACAAGCCTGTCGTGCTATTGAGGCAGAATTGCCTTGGACGACTCGCAGAGCAAATCTGCTCGTTGATGGTCTGGTATTTAGCAGTGCAGATGTTGGTAAACATTTACAGATTGGTGAGTTACTACTTGAAATTACAGGTGAGACCGATCCCTGTAAAAAAATGGAAATTGCACATGTTGGTTTAGAAGCCGCACTCACCCCAGATTGGCGAGGAGGTGTAACATGCAGGGTATTAAATGATGCCATGATCCACCTAGGTGATGAGATAGCAATTTTCTTTCCTCGCTAATCCAATCACCTATCTCAGCTAGTTATCCATATTCCTCTATAAATAGAACCAAATAACTTGGTTCTATTTCTGTTGTCCCAATCCTAATATAAAAATCAGCTTTCTAACTCGAACATCAATTGAAACAGTATTTACGTTTTCCTTCCTATCTATTTATGCGATAACTACACCAAGTATTAACAAAACTTTATCTTGTGATTAATACCGCTCATGTAGCCCATAAGAACGATAACAGGAAGTGACATGTTGAACTCTAAACTTACCCCGCTTTATATTGCCCTCACTCTTGGGATGAATACCCTCGCAGTTAACGCCACAGAAACGAAAGAATCGACTTGGAATGTTAACGCTCCAGCGAATGCTCCCTTAGTGCAAGTCAAAGTTGATGTTAATGAAGGCACTTGGATGAACTTAAGTGTCAGTCCAGATGGTAAGCATATCGTCTTCGACTTACTCGGTGACATCTACCAAATTCCAGTAACAGGCGGTGAAGCTAAGCCATTAGTCCAAGGCATAGCTTGGCAGATGCAGCCCGTCTATAGCCCTGATGGCAAACACATTGCTTTTACGTCCGATGGCGATGGTGGTGATAACATTTGGATTATGGATGCCGATGGTAAAAACCCAAGAACCGTCACCCAAGAAACCTTCAGGCTGCTAAACAGTCCAGCGTGGAGCCCAGACTCCCAGTATCTGGTTGCCCGCAAGCACTTTACCGCCAGCCGCAGTTTAGGTGCGGGCGAAGTGTGGCTATACCACGTTGCGGGTGGCGAAGGCGTCAAACTGACCGAACGTCCGAATGAGGAGAAAGATTTAGGTGAACCCGCGTATTCACCTGATGGGCGCTATATCTACTTTAGTCAGGATGACACGCCGGGAAAAACATTCCATTACTCAAAGGATTCGGTCAACGGTATCTATAAAATCAAACGCTACGATACTCAAACTGGTGAGATTGAAGTATTAATCGAAGGCACGGGTGGTGCGATTCGGCCAACGCCGAGCCCAGACGGCACTAAGCTCGCCTATATTAAGCGCGATGATTTTCAATCTTCACTCTACCTGCTCGACCTTAAGTCTGGTGAAACCACTAAACTGTTTGGAGAGCTAGACCGTGATATGCAAGAGACTTGGGCCATTCATGGCGTCTATCCAACAATGGCATGGACACAAGATAACAAGGATATTTTCTTCTGGGCTAAGGGAAAAATTAATCGTCTGAATGTTGCTAATAAAACACTCACAGATATCCCCTTTAGTGTAAAAACTGAGTTAGCCATACAACCCTCGGTGCGCTTTAAGCAAGATATCGATAAAGACGTTTTCGATGTAAAAATGCTACGTATGGCGCAAGTCTCACCGGATGGTAGCAAAGTCGCCTTCGAAGCACTGGGGAAAATTTGGTTAAAATCCTTACCCGATGGCAGAATGTCGCGCTTAACTGATCTAGACAAAAATATTGCAGAACTTTATCCCCAATGGTCGCGCGATGGTAAAAATATTGTTTTCACCACGTGGAATGACCAAGACCAAGGCACAGTACAAGTGATTAGCGCCAAAGGTGGCAAACCTAAGCAGCTAACATCTGAACCAGGAAAGTATGTCGAACCCACCTTTTCACCCGATGGTGAACTCGTAGTGTATCGTAAAACTCAAGGCGGTAACCTCACACCAAGAACTTGGTCGCAGGAGCCCGGGCTATATAAAGTCGATATTAAAGGTAAACAAAATAGCAAGATCAGTACCGATGGCTATCAAGCTCAATTCGGTGCCAATGCCGATCGCATCTTTTTTATGAATAGCAGCGAAGATGAAACGCCGCAATTATCATCGATCAACTTAGACGGCTTCGATAAGCGGGTTCATTACAGCAGCAAACATGCAACTGAATTTAGGGTTTCACCCGATGGTGAGCAACTCGCCTTTGCTGAACGCTTTAAAGTTTGGGTAACACCTTTTGCTAAACACGGCGAGACAGTTGAGATTGGCCCCAATGCCAGCAATCTACCCGTAAGCCAATTGAGTGCACGTGCGGGCGAAAGTATCAGTTGGAACAGTAAAAGCGACCAACTATATTGGACTCTTGGCCCCGAGTTGTACCAAGCCAAGGTTGACACTCAATATCGCGACAAAGGTGAAAAGGCACAACCAAGCATTATCGATTTAGGCTTTACCGAAAAGGCCGATGTTCCACGTGGAACAATCGCCTTCGTCGGCGGTAAAGTGATTACGATGGAAAATGACCAAGTGATTGATAATGGTGTGGTCATAGTCAAAGACAATCATATTGTCGCCGTAGGTGATGCCAATGTTGCGATTCCTAAGGATGCGCAGATCATCGACATCAAAGGCAAATCCATCATGCCAGGACTATTCGATGCCCACGCCCATGGACCGCAAGCAGATGATGAAATCGTGCCACAACAGAACTGGGCACTGTATTCAGGCTTATCCTTGGGTGTCACCACGATTCACGATCCATCGAATGACACCACAGAAATCTTTGCCGCATCTGAGCAACAAAAAGCAGGCAATATTGTTGGCCCACGAATATTCTCCACCGGCACCATACTCTATGGTGCCAATGCGTCTGGCTACACGTCGCACATAGACTCGCTCGATGATGCCAAGTTTCATCTTGAACGCCTGAAAAGAGTTGGAGCCTTTAGCGTAAAAAGCTATAACCAACCGCGCCGCAATCAGAGACAGCAAGTAATAGCCGCAGCGCGTGAACTTGAAATGATGGTCGTGCCTGAAGGTGGCAGTTTGCTGCAACATAATTTAAGCATGGTCGCCGATGGACATACTACGATTGAGCACTCGCTCCCCGTTGGTTCAATCTATAACGATATCAAACAGTTTTGGAGCCAGACTCAAGTTGGTTACACGCCAACCTTAGTGGTCGCCTATGGTGGTATTTCTGGTGAAAACTACTGGTATGATAAAACCGATGTATGGGCCCATCCACGCCTATCCATGTATGTGCCAGCCGATATTTTACAAGCA
The DNA here is from genome assembly GCF_025654465.1 of Shewanella sp. SM101. Lineage (NCBI taxonomy): Bacteria > Pseudomonadati > Pseudomonadota > Gammaproteobacteria > Alteromonadales > Shewanellaceae > Shewanella > Shewanella sp. SM101. The sequence goes on along the minus strand of NZ_JAKKRH010000044.1, from coordinate 9,752 downwards.
AGATCAATGCGACGCCCCCATGCTCCAGATGGCCACTACAATCATTTCAATGTTGCAAAAGTCGCTAACGAGCTCAATAAGTTAGGGGTTCACCCAAATATTGGCGCCCACGGTCAGCGTGAAGGTTTAGCGGCACATTGGGAAATGTGGATGTTTGCCCAAGGCGGCATGAGCAATATGGAAGTGTTGAAAACGGCCACCATTAATCCAGCGATAACCTTTGGCATGGAACAGCAACTTGGTTCTATCAAAGAAGGTAAGCTCGCAGACTTGATCGTTATTGATGGTGATCCATTAGCCGACATTCGAGTCACCGACAAAGTCACTCATACTATGGTCAATGGTAAGTTATTTGAGGCAGAGACTATGAATGAACTTAATGGAGATAAAGAACAGCGTAAGCCGTTTTTCTTTGAGAAACTCTAAGTTCGACCTCAAGACAAAATGAAATTGTCGCTTTTCTATAAGGCCATTTAGACTTTATAAGAGTGATGACTAACTCCTGCGAATAACAAAAAGCATGTTCCACGTGGAACATGCTTTTTTATCTCTAGGCTTCTAATACCACGACAAGTCCCAACCCCTACTTCAACATAGGCAAGCTCTGCGATTAATGTTACTCGTGGTTATGCAGTCCGGCACAAGAATCGACACAGGCCTGATAGGAAATACACTCGACAAGATGATCGTTCACCATACCCACCGCCTGCATAAAAGCATAACAAATAGTTGGGCCGACAAAATTGAATCCGAGTTTCTTCAACGCTTTTGACATGGCTTCAGATTCTGGTGTTTGTGCAGGAACCTGCGACATTGCCGTAATCTGATTAGCTATGGGTTTTCCGCCCACAAAGCTCCATAAAAATGCAGAGAAATCCTTCCCGTCGGCAGTATAGGCTAAATAACCTTTAGCATTCTTGATGATAGAGTTCACCTTCAAGCGATTGCGCACTATACCGGGATTCAACATGAGCTCCTCTACTTTCGCCTCATCGAAAGTAGCAATAATCTCAGGTTCAAAATTAGCAAAGGCCTGTTCATAGTTTTGTTGCTTCTTCAGGATAGTTATCCAAGATAATCCGGCCTGTTGACCATCTAAACACAACTTAGCAAACAGCTCCTTTGGATCATAAACAGGTCGCCCCCACACTTTGTCGTGATACTCACGATACAAGGGATCATCACTTACCCAGCCACAGCGGATCTCTTCCATGGTATATAACCTTATTGTTTTAATTAAGAAGGTAAAAAATAACCTACATAAGCAGATATCTACAAGGTATAATCGAACCCATTTTCTATTCAGGCTGACGGCAGTAGACAAGTAGACATGACGACAAAACACGACGTAAAAACATTTCAGGGTTTCATTCTCACCCTGCAGGAATATTGGGCACAGCAAGGCTGTGCAATTGTTCAACCTCTAGATATGGAAGTCGGCGCTGGTACATTCCACCCACAAACTTTCCTACGTTCTTTAGGGCCTGAACCTATGAGCAGTGCCTATGTGCAGCCATCGCGCCGCCCTACGGATGGTCGTTACGGTGAAAATCCTAACCGCCTGCAGCACTACTACCAATTCCAAGTCGTGTTGAAGCCTTCACCTGACAATATTCAAGAGCTGTATTTAGGCTCACTACAAGCACTGGGTATTGATACTCAAATCCACGATATCCGCTTTGTAGAAGATAACTGGGAATCACCAACACTAGGTGCTTGGGGCTTAGGCTGGGAAGTCTGGCTTAATGGCATGGAAGTGACTCAGTTTACTTACTTCCAACAGGTCGGCGGCATCGAATGCAGCCCAGTCACAGGTGAAATCACCTATGGCCTAGAGCGTCTGGCAATGTATATCCAAGGCGTTGATAGCGTTTATGATCTCGTATGGACCGATGGTCCACTAGGCCTAATCACCTATGGCGATGTGTTCCATCAAAACGAAGTCGAGCAATCGACCTATAACTTCGAGCACGCCGATGTGGACTTTATGTTCACCCTGTTCGATCAGTGCGAAAAAATGTGTCAGCATTTATTGTCGCTAGAAAAACCTTTACCTCTGCCCGCCTACGAGCAAGTGATGAAAGCCTCACACGCCTTCAACCTGCTCGATGCCCGCCATGCCATTTCAGTTACCGAGCGCCAACGCTACATCTTACGCGTTCGTACTATGGCGAAAGCGGTCGCTGAATCTTATTATCAGGCACGCGAAGCGCTTGGCTTCCCAATGTGTAAGTAGAGGTAAAAACATGAATTTTGAAAACTTACTCATAGAGTTAGGCACGGAAGAATTACCCCCTAAGTCACTGCGTAAACTGGCTGAATCCTTTTTAGCTAACTTTACTGAAGAACTCACCAAAGCCGATTTAGCGTTCAGCTCAGCCGTTTGGTACGCAGCGCCACGTCGTCTGGCAATTAACGTCACTGAACTTGCCCTTGCACAAGCTGACAAAGTCGTTGAAAAACGCGGCCCAGCAGTGAGTTCAGCATTCGATGCTGAAGGCAAACCGACTAAAGCCGCCGAAGGTTGGGCACGTGGTAATGGTATTACTGTTGAACAAGCCGAACGTTTAGTTACAGATAAAGGCGAATGGTTAGTCCATAACGCCAAAGTTGAAGGCGTCGAAACCAAAAGTTTAATCGCTGCTATGGCTCAACGTGCACTCGATAAATTGCCCATTCCTAAGCCAATGCGTTGGGGCAATAATAAAACCCAATTTATTCGCCCTGTGCACACAGCCACTATGTTGTTAGGCAGTGAGTTGATTGAAGGTGAATTGCTGGGTATCAAATCGGCACGCACTGTTCGCGGTCACCGCTTTATGGGGCTCAAGCAGTTTGAATTAGCACACGCTGATCACTACCTTGCCGACCTAAAAGAAAAAGGCAAAGTCATCGCCGATTACGAAAGCCGTAAAACATTAATCAAAGCCGATGCCGAAAAAGCCGCCGCTAAGATTGGTGGCACAGCCGATATCGAAGATAGCCTGCTTGAAGAGGTCACCTCTTTGGTTGAATGGCCAGTAGTATTGACCGCCAGCTTCGAAGAAAAATTCTTAAGTGTACCGTCTGAAGCTTTGGTCTATACCATGAAAGGCGACCAAAAATACTTCCCAGTCTTTGATAATGCAGGCAAGTTACTGCCAAACTTTATCTTTGTGGCCAATATCGAATCTAAAGATCCTGCACAAATTATCTCTGGTAATGAGAAAGTCGTTCGTCCACGTCTTGCCGACGCCGAATTCTTCTTTAATACCGATAAAAAACACACGCTGGAATCGCGTTTACCGAGTCTTGAAACCGTCCTGTTCCAACAGCAGCTCGGATCCTTAAAAGACAAAGTGAATCGTATTTCTGCCCTAGCCGCCTTTATTGCCAGACAAACTGGCGCGAATGCGGTTGATGCAGCCCGTGCAGGTTTGTTATCTAAAACCGATTTGATGACCAATATGGTGATGGAGTTTACCGACACTCAAGGCACTATGGGTATGCATTACGCCCGCCTCGATGGTGAAACCGAAGCGGTTGCGGTTGCAATGGAAGAGCAATACAAGCCTAAGTTCTCTGGCGATACAGTGCCTAGTGCTGGCGTATCTTGCGCAGTCGCATTAGCAGATAAGCTCGATACTTTAGTCGGTATCTTTGGTATTGGCCAAGCACCCAAAGGCGCTGCCGATCCCTTTGCCCTACGCCGTGCCGCCATCGGTGTGCTGCGTATTATCGTTGAGAATAAACTGCCACTGGACTTAGTAACACTGATAGCTAAAGCTCAGGAGCTCCACGGTACTAACTTAAGCAACGCCAATGCAAGCGACGAAGTGTTAGAGTTCTTAATGGCACGCTTCCGCGCTTGGTATCAAGATAAAGGTATTGGTGTTGATGTGATCTTAGCAGTGCTAGCACGTCGCCCAACACGCCCAGCTGATTTTGATAGTCGTATCAATGCGGTATCACACTTTAGAAGCTTAGAAGCTTCTGGCGCACTTGCAGCAGCGAATAAACGTGTATCTAACATTCTGGCTAAGGTTGAAGGCGCTTTACCGACAAGGATCAATGCAAGTTTGTTGACCGAAGCGGCAGAGCAAGCATTGGCGGCCAAATTGAACGAACTACAACCACAGTTGGCACCTTTGTTTGCCAATGCTGATTACCAACAGGCCTTAACTTTGTTAGCTGCCCTACGTGAAAGCGTCGATCAGTTCTTCGAAGATGTAATGGTTATGGCGGATGATGAAGCTTTGAAAAACAATCGTTTAGCATTGTTGAATAATCTACGCGAGCAGTTCCTGCACGTAGCGGATATATCACTACTGCAATAACGATACTAACGTTTTTTAAATTATCGCTTTATAAAAAACGCGCTCATTAGCGCGTTTTTTATTGCCCTGATTTCTTATATCAAACGTATTACATGGCCCAATCAAAACTGCAGTAGTTTTTGATGTAAGCCATCAAATTGAGTTTGATCTAAATTAACTTGCTGCAGTAAATTCGCCAGAATCTCAGGGGACAATTGCCCTGCTTGATGCAGCATAGAAATCTCGCTGATCACATTCGCCCGCCATACCACAGCGGCTAGCCCAGCTTGCGGGCGCGAGTTCACACTGGCAAGCTTGTCTAATTCTGTTTCAAAGGTATTGGGTAACTGCCAATGCTTAGCAAGCAATGAACTCAAGGTTAACGATTTCGTCGTCATCACTTGTCTAAATAATCCAGAATTAGGCTGTTCTCCCGGCTCTGCCTGTACAAACGCATCGAGTAGCATTTTAAAAATGGCCAACTTGCCGACATCGTGTAATAGGCCCAATAAAAAAGCCGTATCTTGATCTTCATCGCTTAACTCACTGGCGAGAAAAGCAACCTGCATCGAATGGCGCCAAATTTCAGCGCCGAAACGACGAAAATAAATTGGCTTGATATCCAACATTTCACGCACTAGACAAGTGGTGACAAACTTTCTCAACTGTTCGCGGCCAAGTTGTACCAAAGCCTGCTGTAAACTGGTGATATCCCTATCGCTACGTTTAAACGCGGGAGAATTACACAGCTTAAGCACCTCCACACTCAATAAAGGATCTCGCTCGATAAGCGCTAATAGATCCTTAATATCAAATTGTGGGTCGGCCAACTTACGATCTAACTCCAATACCTTTGACGGCAGCTTTAACACTTTTTCGGCGATGACTTGTGGCGATGCTAAGGCCTGCTCTATCTCCGCCATTACACGACGTTCAAGATTATTCGCTACACCACCAGTGTCCTTAACCCGTGTCGGAAATAACAAACTATAAAAGAGTGCAGATAAATCGACAGATACCACGCTAATGTCTTCGAGAGGTTTAGCAGGTTCAAGCGACTTACCTAAGTCCGTCGTTGAAAAACTTTTGGGTCTCTCAACGGTCGTCGTATCGCGAATATTAAAGAGTTTATTAAAAAGTGATTTAATCAAGAAGCATCAACCTGTCATTATAAATAATTGTTAAAAAGTCAGTTAAATATTGCCCATCATAAATCCATTTTGATCAGCTCAAGCCATGTATTAAGACATTGTAGACAGGCTAATACTTAGCTTAAGTGTAACATATTCAATTCATTTCGGACTTCTTCTATCCCACCATTACTGCTTTTACAAAGACAATCTTGGTTACAAGTTGAAACCTCAAAAAACTTACATTTCAGCATCATTTAACTGACAATATGCCTACCATTTATAAAGGGATACGTATTTTGTCTCCCTTTAAGGGATTAACAATCTACTCGCGAGCTAACAACGGAAAATTTGATGATCGAGGTAATAAAAGCGGGTGCACTAACCACAGTTCAAGATCTCGGACGCATGGGATACCGACATTTAGGTGTAACCCAAGCTGGCGCCTTAGATAGACCTGCCCTGTGTTTAGCAAACCGCCTATTATCAAACCCAGATAACACACCCGTATTAGAATTGACCTTCGGCCAATCGATTTTTTTGTTTAAACGCGACGCTTGGATTGCCTTAACCGGTGCCGATTTCGATGCGCGTATAGATAATAAGCCCATAGTTTGCGGCTGGCGTTACTCCATTAAGGCAGGGCAAAAACTCAGTCTTAGAGGGGGAAATAAAGGCATGCGTGCTTATATTGCCGTTGATGGCGGCGTTAAAGTACCGCTAGTGATGAATTCTGCCGCTACCGATTTAACCTCAGGTATCGGTGGATTTCATGGCCGCGCATTAGAAGCGGGCGATCGCCTGACCTTAGGTTCAGCTCATCCACTAAGAAGGCAAGTTGGCGCAATTCAAAAAAGTTGGGATGGGCATATTCGCGCACTCGCGACCAAGCACACTCAAGCCTTCTCGTTGAAATCTCAGCAAACATTCTGGCAAACACAGTGGCAACTGTCGGCAGAAAGCAATCGTGCAAGTGCAATACTCAAAGGTGATACGTTAACATTGGCGAAGCCATTCCCTGTGCAATCACACACAGTCACGCCCGGAGTGGTTCAAGTCTCCGCTTCAGGGCAACCACTCGTGTTACTTGCCGATGCGCAGACCACCAGCAGTCATCCGCAAATAGCCGTAATTATTGAAGCCGATCTTTGGAAGCTTGCCCAAACTCGCCCAGGGCAAACAGTAACATTCGAATTAGTCGACGATGAACAAGCGGCAACGGCGCAAGCGGAATGGCATGATTACTTCTACCGACTACAACGTAGCCTAGGTTAACGAACCACTGCATAATCAAATCTACAAAATATCACCCCATATCCCAACTAAAGCCCATATCGGTTTAATTCAAATAACACACTATATACTCGCGCTAATTCGCACTTAGCTTCGGTGTAACTTGCTGGCTATAAAACAGCGCCACATCTTGTAATTGCTCAGAACTTAACGCGCTGACTTGTGATTGCATCAAAGGATCGAGTCGTAAACCGGTTTTAAAATCGACGAGCTGTTTATTAAGATAAGCTAATTTTTGTCCCTTTAAGTTTGGGAATTGCTTGGCCATAGCGATCACCGCATTGCCATGGCATGACTCACACTGTGCCGTAGCCAATGCCTGACCTCGCTCTATATCTGCTTGATAAACCTCTCCATTAACCTCTGTGGATAAGCCACATAGCGCAATCAAACTTATAATCGCTTTCATTTTGGCTCCTTAGGGAAAGGTTTAACTAGCGCAGGCTGCAGGCTCGGTTCTAAAGGTAGACGCCTGAAGATCGTCATATCCATTTCAGCTTGACCATAATAAGTGCTTAGATAACTCAAGGTGGGCTCCCAAGTATCCGACAAGTCCCATAAACCCTGAGTGTCTATCATCCACTGCAAAGTCTCTTTCCAAAAGGCTTTATCGCCGTGGTTTTGCACGACTATCATACTGGTATGGCAGGCATTACATTGATAGTTCACTAACTCCCAGCCAGGAGCCATGATCAAACCCGATTTAGGGTCCACTGGATACTCAGCAGCTAGCGAAATACTGGATGCCACTAACCCAAGCAATATCAGTTTATTGATATGTGACTTCATCACACCACCCTAACGGCAATACGGTGGCAGCCGTTAAACATATATCCCTTAGGATTCCATTGCGGTTGTACGACAGGCTGACTATCACCTTCACTATCGGTCGCTTTTGCCCAGATTTCATAATAGCCCTGCGACGGTAATTGCAATTCAATCTTCCATTGCTGCCATGCTGTTATGTTTTTAGGTTTTTCTAATTCAGCGGCAAACCAACGAGTGCCATAATCGTAACTGACTTCCAGCTTAACCACTTCCCGCAATCCCGCCCAAGCATGACCTGCGATAGCCATCTTTTGACCTACAGCTAATTCGGTTCCAGATTGGGGGTGAGCGATCAATGACTTCACTATCATTTCTTCAATGATTTTATAGTCTTTATCATCAACAGACTCACCTGGCGCTATGGGATATTTAGGGAGTTGATACGCTGGCGCTTCCATTTTATGCCCATCATGGACTTTATTACGCACACTGATCCCCGTCGCTGCTTTTTGCGAAACGGATCCTGGCCGTCCACCAAACACAATACGTAAGGGATATCCATGTAGATAAGGAATGTCCTCACCATTCATCGACCATGCAATAAGCCCAAGCTCTTCGAGCGCCGCCTTTATTGGTACGCCTCGTGAAATCGCCTCACCTTTGCCGCTCAAATGCCGATCAACACCGTGATGGCCTGTGTAAACAGCATCAGCTTTAATACCGCAATCCTTAAGCACATCACTCACTAAGACACCTGTCCACTCGGAGCAAAATACGCCGGCATTATTCCACTGATTGCCTTTAGTACTAGGAAAAAAGCCAGAGCGACTATTACCGCCACATTCAATCAGTAACTGCAGTGTGTAATGCTTAAAGCGACGCTTAAGTTCATCAATTGTGTAGGTTTTCGGAGTAGCAACAGACTCGCCATCCACTTTAAAAGTCCAAGTCTTAGCATCCAGCGCCTTAAAATCGGGCACTATGCCATTCCAACGGATAAATGAGGCATCAGCAGGCGTCACAGCAGGAGCGAGTTTATGCTCCGGCGGAAACGCATTCAGTGGATGAGTGTTTAATACTTTGAAATAACTTGGTAAATCCTCAGCCTTAGTCCAAGTTAATGCTGATATATCCAGAGGAGTGACGGCTGCGGGAAGCTGATCGGCAAATACCCACTTAACGGGTAAGGCAGATAACACAGACGTCGCTACCGCACCTTTAATAAAAACCCGACGATTAAGATCCATGTTATTTATCCTTTCCGAGGTAAAAATAATCCGCCATCAGCTGCATATCAGCCTCAGTCAAGAGTTGGGCGACTTTAGTCATAGTGGGATCTTGGCGATTCCCCGCCTTAAAGGCTCGCAGTTGCTTCAATAGGTATTCTGAGTTTTGCCATCCGATATTAGGAATATGCTCAAAACGACTCACACCGGACTCGCCATGACAGGCCTTACACATATTCAATAACTTATTTGCCTCATCGGCGTTTGCCACCGCCGATAGCATAAAAATCAGTGCACTTACGGGGTAAATCACTCGCTGCCACATCCATTTATCTCGCCAATTAGCCTTTATCTCGACAGAATCCATCGAACAAAGTAATTAAGATATGGTTAAATTATCTCAATGCTGTGGGTCGTTTAAATTCAATAAAAGTGACTCGTAAGCTCAAGAGAAATGACGCGTATTAGCGGATGTAGAAAGGGTAAAATATTCATTAGTCATAGGTGAAATGAGTCCATATAGTAGCTTTGCAGAAACACTGCATTTCACTCAAGGACAAACAATGGATCTTTATATCGGCAATAAAAATTACTCTAGCTGGTCACTGCGAGCTTGGTTAATGGCCGCAAAATCTGGCGTGCAGTTCAACGAAGTATTACTGAAACTCGATACCGACAGCTTCTATCAGCAACTCAAAGCCATTTCGCCGACGTTAAAAGTACCGACATTAGTCGATGGTGACATTAGGGTATGGGATTCACTATCAATTTGTGAATACCTCAATGACACCTATACCCGTGATCAATGAAGATGCTTGATTTTCAGTGAAATGAGGATCAAGCTAACGATTATGAAACTACTCCTTACTCCTGAACAAAAACAAGTCCTAGAGACCCAGCATGCTCAAACGCGTGACGGGCGTATTCGTGACCGCATCAAAGCAGTACTGCTTGCATCCGAAGGCTGGACCCCGGCAATGATTTCTCAAGCATTACGCATTCATGAAAGCACTGTACGTAATCACCTTGCCGATTACACC
>NZ_JAKKRH010000043.1:0-38204 GCF_025654465.1 Shewanella sp. SM101 | reverse complement strand
AGATTTTGCCGATATGAAGGTTGACTCGGGCTTTAGGATTGCGTTTAACGTGGCGCCAGCGTATTGAAAGCTTATGCCAGTTGCGGATTTTAGTGGCTATCGATGACTTTGGTACTGGGCAAACAACCTTATCTTTGTTACAAACCATGCCATTGTATTACTTGAAAATCGATAAGACGTTACTCCAAGAATAGCTAATCCGAATTTGGCTAAAAAGAGCCAATTATCTAACAAGGTTTTGTCCAAAAGTGTGTTGCGTATGTCTTTTAAATCTACAGGTTACGTGAATGCACGAAAGGTGAGCCATGGTGATTGGCGAGACGACCGTCCGCCCCATGGACGGGGCGGTCGAGCATCCAAGGATGGACTGGCTGCGTGTCGGTGAGTCAATGCCATGGCAAGCCTATATGCGTAGATACCAGCCAACGCTAATCCCCTAAAAACAAAACCAAAAGTCGCAGTCACCCTAGACTACTTTCCTACACATTTAAGTCCAAAACCAATACAATCGATTTTATAATCTAGAGCCCTCAATGTGCTCTACTTAAAAATATTCCCAATAGCCACATTCATATTCAGAGTCGCAATGTGCGCGGCATGAAGTATTAAAAGCCAAAACCATAAGGCGGAATAGCCGATGAGATAAATCCACTCCCCCTCTTAAATATAAAAAGAGGAGTGATACTTTTATTCAATCGATATTAATCAAGCCAACTTAAAGGCTTTTATTTTGGGGAGATGGGCGGCGAGTTGGGGGAATTTGTGGGGCTGAACGTCATCCCAATCAATCGAATAATAGGCGCTTAATTCACTGGCGAGTTGCTGATTATCGAACATCTCATCATTCACAGAAAATATGCACATGGCCTTGTGAGTATTCTTTTCACGAAATTTCGACACGCACTTATTGGCAATGTCGGCATATTCTTCTGGGCGGTCAATCTTGCCCTGCATATTATTTTCTGGGTGCAAATTAGGGTTAATCAGCACAGATTTAAGACCATTTAAAAATCCAATCCGCTCGGCCCAATAAGCGCCGAGTCCTACGCCAACCATTAACGGCGCGGGATCGTCGCAATGCTGCATTTGCTTAGCAACTTCCTTGAGCAAGTGTTGCATGTCGTGCTTAGGGTGCAAGGTGCTGTAACTGATCAAACGTACGTCAGGGTCAATAAATTGCAACTGACGCATTTTTTCGTGATTACCTGGGCTAGTCGCATCAAATCCATGAAGATAGAAAATCATATCAAGGCCTTTTAATCATTTTTAATCACAGTGAATTAACTAACCCTAGCAAAAGAGTGCTCTCACACCTTGCGCTACATCAAACTTTCGCCTGTTGAGCCAAACAAATTTGCTCGGCAAGCTGCTTGGCATTTTCCCAACGAGCCGTATTATCGAGCGCCGCTGCCGTTTGCGAGGCATTGGGTTTAAGTAAACTCGCAGGATACTGTGGCGCGCTCACAGGCCAAGTAAAGCCATCGAGTAGCGACATTACGCCCGCATTGTCATTACACACTAAAATCATGTCGCAACCTGCGGCTAAGGCGGCGCTGGCCCTTGCACGGTAATCGCTCGCAAATCCTGCGCCTTGCATGCCGAGATCGTCGGAGAAAATCACCCCGTTAAAGCCAAGTTCTTTACGCAGCACTTGTTTTAACCAGTATTCGGAGAAGCCCGCAGAGTTAGGGTCGACTTTAGGGTAAACCACGTGCGCGGGCATCACGCCTAATAATTTCTCTTTTGCGATCAATTCTTTAAACGGCAGGATATCCTTTGCAAAAATGGCCTCGGCATCACGATCATCAATGGGTTTCTCGTAGTGCGAATCCGCCACCACACTGCCGTGTCCGGGGAAATGTTTACCCACGGCGCCCATGCCAGCTGCGGCCATGCCAGCAATAAAGCTTTCGGCCAATGTAATAACCTCGGCGGGCTCTGGGCTAAAGCTGCGTTTACCTATGACTTGGCTCACGCCGTTTAAGTCCAACACGGGCGCGAAACTTAAGTCGATATCGCAAGCCAGTAATTCAATCGCCATCAAGAAACCGAGCTCACAGGCCCAACGCTTGGCCAATACCATATCGCCCTTTGCTGCGGGTAAAATGTCGCCCATGGCGGGAATAATGGTAAAGCCATCACGGAAACGTTGTACTCGGCCACCCTCGTGATCTACGGCGATTAATATTTCTGGGCGTATTTGGCGTATCTGTTGTACCAGACGGATCAACTGATCACGGCTCGAAAAATTGCGGGAAAATAGGATTAAACCACCCACCTGTGGATGGCGTAGCATCTCAGATTCAGCCTCACTGACGTCCAACGACAGTAAATCCAACATTAAATAGCTCATACTTCTCCCTAAAAATATTCATTAATACTCAAAAAATAACCACTCAAGCCATAAGTAGTCCACGCTCACAAAAAAGCTAAAAAAAGCGAGCCACCTACTCTTGTAGCGCTGTCGAAGCCTGTATTCTTGGCCATAAAATGGCCTGTAAAAAAGTCCCAATTAAGTTCAGCTTATCCGAACTATTACGAATAAAAAAAACTAATGTGAATTGTCACACTAATCTATGGGATACTGGCGTTAGAGTATCACACAAGCAGATTTCGCATGAAAGAACGCCGCCACTGACCAGAGTACACGCGCAAGATTAGCGTGCTTCAATCTGCAGAGCGAGCAATCCCATGCACTCAGACTAAAATAATAAACAAGACACAACAGGACTTCTATCATGATTAGCGTATTTGACATGTTCAAGATCGGCATAGGTCCATCGAGTTCACATACCGTCGGCCCAATGAAAGCGGGCAAAATCTTTATGCAAAACCTGACTGACTCAGGACTCGTGACCCAGATTGATGAATTAAGAGCCGAGCTCTTTGGCTCCCTCGGCCAAACAGGCAAAGGCCACGGCACGGGCAAAGCAGTGATTTTAGGCTTAATGGGCGAAGATCCCGAAACCGTGGACACTGACAGTATCGACGGTATTTTAGAACACGTCTCCAAGGACGAAACCTTAACGCTGCACTGTGGCAAAGTGGTTAAGTTTACCCGTGAGCAAGGCATTACCTATCACAGACGCAAAACGCTACCTGCGCATGCTAACGCCATGACCTTGTACGCTTACTGTAAAGGGGAATGCATTTTTGATCGCACTTACTACTCAGTGGGCGGCGGCTTTATTTTAGATGAAGATGAAATTAGCCAACGTAATGCATCGCCAGCCTCACAAATTGAATCGGCTCCTTTTGATTTTGTGAGTGCGGCTCACTTACTGGAATTATGCGGAGAACAAGGTCTCAGCATTTCTTCTTTAATGATGGCGAACGAACTGAGTTTAGCCACTGAAGATGAAGTCAAAGCCAAGCTGTGGAATATTTGGCAGACGATGAAAACCTGTATCGAACGCGGTTATCAGAAGGAAGGTATTTTACCTGGCGGCCTAAAACTGCGTCGTCGTGCTCCTGCACTGTACCGCCGTTTGAAAGCCGAAGGCCGTAACAATGTCGATCCATTAACCGCTATGGATTGGGTCGATTTATTCGCCCTGTCGGTCAACGAGCAAAATGCGGCCGGTGATCGCGTCGTCACTGCGCCAACAAACGGTGCTGCGGGAATTATTCCTGCCGTATTATGCTATTACGATACCTTCGTACAAGAAGTGGATATCGATGTCTGCGCCCGTTATTTATTAACTGCCGCTGCAATTGGTATTTTGTACAAGAAAAATGCCTCAATTTCGGGCGCCGAAGTCGGTTGCCAAGGTGAAGTGGGTGTGGCCTGTTCTATGGCCGCTGGCGCACTGACTGAGATCATGGGCGGTACGGTTGAGCACGTTGAAAACGCGGCTGAAATCGGCATGGAACATAACTTAGGTCTAACCTGCGATCCTGTGGGCGGCCTAGTGCAAGTGCCTTGTATCGAACGTAATGCCATGGGCGCGATTAAAGCGATTAACGCCTCTCGTATGGCCCTGCGTGGCGATGGTAACCATAAGGTTTCACTGGATAAAGTGATCAAAACCATGATGGACACCGGCAGAGATATGCGCAGCAAATACAAAGAAACCGCCAAAGGTGGTTTAGCGGTCAACATTGTTGAGTGCTGAGTGCTAAGTACTGAGTACTGAGTGTTAGTTAACTCTCGTTAATCGCTTAAATCGCACCATAAAAAATGCCGCAACCAGTGAGTTGCGGCATTTTTGTTTTAGCTAGCACTTGCCTCCTAAATCGCTATCGATGGTAGATGTGAGGCAACTGGCATAACTAAGATTTTTTCAGGGAATACTGCGAAATAATACCCGCCCAAGCTTTTTCTATTTCAGGGATTAACTGCGTAAATGCCGTTTTTTCGGTAATCACCCGCAAATCATCTACCGCTTCAGACGTTCCCCATACGCTAGCATTTCCCGTCTCTTTCGCGGTAGATTCGGCAAGTCCATAAAGATATTCAGTCCGAACATCAAAAAATGCAGCAGAAACAGTCGTCGTTACACTGATCTCTTTATTCTTTAAGAAACCCAAAGACACCACATTGAGTGGAGCAAACTGTTGTTCACCCGCATGGAATGAAGTATCGAAGGTATAGATAAGTAAGATATCCGCTTTTAATCTCGCATCGGCTTCTCGTAAGGATTTTATCGAGTCCAAATTCTCAGGGAGTAAAATGCGATTTAATGGCGCAATACCTGACACTTGTGGCATTTTAGCTAGCCTAGCAAAGTCGGCTTCCGTCTCAACTTCTCGGGTCGTCACCACGCTATAACGACCTGTACCAAAACTGCTTACTCGATAGGATAAATAACCGGGAGCTTGAATACGCGCTACCGAAATATTTGCAGGAAACACCGCAGCAGGCTCTTTGGACATAAGTAAGTTGATATCCGATTCAGCTAACGAACTCAGCTGCACACTACCACCTGGGGTGGTGTACGATGCACATCCCCCTAATATCAACAATGCGCCTAACATGGCAAGTTTAACGATCCTCATCAAATCTCCTTTAAATACGTTTCAAATCCCTAAATATTGAATACTAACTTACTGTTGATAAATGTTTTATTCAACCAAATTAATGTTCAAGCGTGACATGTTTCTAAGCTATCCAACGACCAAGAGACAGTATTGGGTAAACAAAAGGCGCAGTGATAAAACAATATCACTGCGCCTTTTGTATCAATATTTTAAATGGGTTTAAGGCTTAAAGTACAAGCTATGGAACTTAAGGTGCTCTTCAATAAAGCTTGCGATGAAGTAGTAGCTGTGATCGTACCCCGCTTGCATCCGCACATCCAAGGGATAACCCTTGGTATGGGCGATATCCACCAGCGATTGTGGCATCAATTGGGTATCTAAAAAGCTGTCAGCTTCACCTTGGTCAATCAGTATTGGCACTTCGCTAATCGCGAGCTTAAGCAACTCGCAGGCATCATACTGGCGCCAATGTTCACGATTTTCACCTAAATACTCACTAAAGGCTTTAATGCCCCAAGGTGCATTACTCGGATTCGAAATCGGGCTAAAAGCCGAAATTGAGCTATATCTGTGCGGATTACTCAGACCAATCACCAAAGCACCGTGACCGCCCATCGAATGGCCGGAGATAGCGCGCTGGGTAGTGACGGGAAAATGCGCTTCAATCAAGTTAGGCAGCTCATGGACTATGTAATCGTACATTTTGTAATGACGATTCCAAGGTGCTTTTGTCGCATTGAGGTAAAAACCCGCGCCTAAGCCTAAATCGTAAGCTTTATCAGCCGCATCGGGCACATCGTCACCGCGAGGACTGGTATCAGGGGCGACAATCGCCATCCCAAGTACCGCTGCCATGCGCTGTGCACCCGCCTTCTGCATAAAGTTTTCATCGGTACAGGTTAGACCTGAAAGCCAATACAGCACAGGCACAGGTTTATTCACCGCCTCAGGCGGCAGATAAATCGCAAAGCGCATCTCGCAGTTTAACGACTGAGATTGATGGCGATACTGCTTATGCCAACCGCCGAAACTCTTGTTACAACTGATATTTTCTATGGTCATACAAGTCCTTTTAGCTCAATCTGTTAGCGCTTGTCTTAGCGTTAATCATCTGATCAATTGGCAACACAGCAGACAGATTTGCACCTGTCTGCTGGTTTGTCACATCAAGCTGAAGCATCAACTTAGCGTGCAAAATC
Source organism: Shewanella sp. SM101 (assembly GCF_025654465.1). NCBI lineage: Bacteria > Pseudomonadati > Pseudomonadota > Gammaproteobacteria > Alteromonadales > Shewanellaceae > Shewanella > Shewanella sp. SM101. Next base: position 32,025 of record NZ_JAKKRH010000043.1, on the reverse strand, counting down.
GCTTATTTATCAAAATGGATCACGCTACGGATGCTCTTACCTTCGTGCATCAGCTCAAACGCCTCATTGATTTGCTCAAGTCCCATAATATGGGTGATAAAATCATCGAGCTTAAATTCGCCCGCCATGTAACGCTCAACAATGTGGGGCAGTTCAGAACGCCCTTTCACACCGCCAAAGGCAGAACCGCGCCATACTCGGCCAGTCACTAATTGGAATGGACGGGTTGAAATCTCTTGACCAGCACCGGCAACACCTATGATGACTGATTCACCCCAACCCTTATGGCAACACTCTAAGGCGCTGCGCATCACGTTGACGTTGCCGATACACTCGAATGAGTAATCCACGCCGCCATCGGTCATTTCAACGATCACCTCTTGGATGGGCTTATCGAGTAATTTAGGATTGATGCAATCGGTCGCGCCGAGTTTTTTGGCTAACTCGAATTTAGACTCGTTGATATCAATCGCGATAATGCGGCTGGCTTTGGCCATAGTCGCCCCAATGATCGCCGATAAACCGATACCGCCGAGGCCGAAAATCGCCACGGTCGCACCTTCTTCCACTTTGGCCGTATTCATCACAGCGCCCATACCTGTGGTTACGCCGCAACCCAGCAGACAAATTTCTTCTAATGGCGCGCTCTTATTGACTTTAGCCAATGAGATTTCAGGTAACACAGTATATTCAGAGAAGGTCGAGCAACCCATGTAATGGAAAATAGGCTTGCCATCGAGATAAAAACGCGTGGTGCCATCGGGCATTAAGCCCTTACCTTGGGTCGCACGAATTTTTTGGCACAGGTTAGTCTTGCCCGATAGGCAGAACTTACACTCGCCGCACTCTGGGGTATAAAGCGGGATCACATGATCGCCCACTTGCACGCTCGTCACGCCCTCGCCCACTTGCTCAACGATACCGCCGCCTTCGTGGCCTAGAATCGCTGGGAATACGCCTTCTGGATCATCACCGCTCAGGGTAAAGGCATCCGTGTGACACACGCCCGTAGCCACAATGCGCACTAAGACTTCGCCCGCTTTAGGTAACATCACATCCACTTCTTCAATCTTAAGTGGTTGTCCTGGCCCCCAAGCAACAGCGGCCTTTGATTTAATAAACTGCGGTTTTTCATTCGACATTGTTACGTCCCTTGAATAGGTAATAGGAGTAAGTCATTGGTGTATCATAAATTCAATTCAGGCCAAGCAAATTCTTGCGCCCATTGTACTGATGCTACTGAATAGGAGGATTGTATTTGTTTCTCAGCGAGAGACAATCTAGTATTCAAGCAATTCATTTTTACTGAGTAACAACAATGTATCTCTGGGATGGCATTTCTGAATTTGTCGCAGTGGCCGAGGCCGAAAGTTTTACCCTAGCAGCGCAGCGGCTGAATATCTCCACCGCCCACGTTAGCCGCCAAGTGAGCACCTTAGAAAATCGCCTTGGCACAAAACTCTTTTACCGCACAACCCGCAAAGTGTCGTTAACCGAAGAAGGCACGATTTATTATCGTCATTGCCGCCAATTACAAACTGGGTTAGAAGAAGCCGAGCGCGCCATCTCAAACCTAAAGGACTCACCCCAAGGCTTAGTCAAGCTCACAGCGCCCGTCGCCTATGGCGAGAAATTTATCATGCCGTTACTCAATGATTTTATGGTGCAATATCCCAGTGTTGAATTTAGCGTCGACTTGACCAATCGCACCTTGGACTTGATTGAAGGCGGTTATGATCTGGCGATTCGCCTCGGAAAACTCGCCGATTCAAGCCTGATGGCCAAACCGCTCAGCAGCCGTACCCACTATGTCGCCGCCTCACCAAGCTATGTGGAAAAATACGGTCAGCCCCATACCTTATCTGAGCTTAACCAGCACAATTGTTTGATCGGTAATCATAATTACTGGCGCTTTGTCGAAAATGGCCGCGAGCGCAATATTAAAGTCCGCGGTAATCTCAATTGTAACAGCGGCTACGCATTAAGGGATGCGGCACTAAAAGGCATAGGGATAGTTCAACTGCCTGATTATTATATTGAAGAAGATATTCAAGCCGGACGGTTGCTCTCCTTCCTTGACAGTCACCGCGAAGCCAAAGAAGGCATTTGGGCACTCTATCCGCAAAACCGCCACCTGTCGGCCAAGATCCGCGTATTGGTTGATTATCTTGCCGAAAAACTCGCCGAGCAGGATTAAATACTGTTTGAGCAAATTGATTGGTAGCAGACAACACGGCGCAAACTAGCGCCAGTTTTCCCGCAAAGTGTAATACAACATGCCTAATGCAAGCGCTTGATTGCCGAACCATTCATTTAACGGAATGCGGATATGGCGCATGGCCGCAAACAAATCAAATTCACGCAATTGCCCATCCATCGCATTGGCCATGATCTCGGCCATAATGTGCGATGTCGCCACTCCGTGCCCAGAATATCCTTGGCAATAGAATACATTAGGCGACACTTTGCCGAGCTGCGGGATACGGTTAATCACAATTCCCGCCATTCCGGCCCAGGCAAATTCGATATCAACGCCCTTTAATTGTGGAAACGTACGCTCAATCGCAGGCCGTAATTCCGCAGCCACATTTTTAGGATCGCGGCCGCTGTAGTTAGTGCCGCCGCCGAACATCAGCCGTTTATCCGCGGTCAGGCGATAGTAATCCAGTACAAAGCGGCAATCGTACACGGCTAAATCCTGCGGATTAATTTGTAAAGCGATATCATCGGGCAGAATCGCAGTGGCGCAATTGCCTAAGGACGCCGGAAATAACATACCGCGCAGTTTTGGACGGGCGAGTTTATGGTAAGCATTACCGGCGATCAGCACACTATTGGCGCGCACTTTTCCCTTGGCAGTGACAACAGTCGCCACATCGCCTTCTTCAATATCAAGTACGGGTGAGTGTTCAAAGATTAACGCCCCAAGACCTGCTGCGGCGCGCCCTTCACCCAGGCATAAATTGACTGAGTGCAAATGCATATTGCGCCGATTGACTAAGCCACCGTGATACAAGCGCGAGCCTAAATAGGCAGGCATTTCATCGGCGGATACCAGCGTCATAAATTCACCCATGCCGCGGCGCTGCGCCTCATCATGCATAGCCCTAAGCTCTTGCATGTGCTTTGGCTGGTAAGCGGTTTGGATATGACCAAACTTTAAATCACAGTCTATGCCGTACTTGGCCACCCGATTTTTAATTATATCGTGGCCGCGCCAACGCATATTCCACACATAATCTTCAGCTTCATTGCCGATTTGACGGCGCAGCTGTTTTGTCATCGCAACATCGCCGGACAAACTGCCCGTCACCTGCCCACCGTTGCGTCCGGTTGCGCCCCACGCAATTTTATTGGCCTCAATAAGCGCCACTTTATAGCCCTTCTCAGATAATTCCAACGCCGTTGCCACGCCAGTAAAACCGCCACCGACAATCGCTACATCGACTCGAATGTCGCCTTCAAGCGCAGGATAATCTGACTCTTGGTCAATGGTGGCATTGTAGTAGGAGGCGCAACGCTCTGCTGGCATGGTCATTCCTTGATGTTGAAAGTTGATGGCTGAAAGTGAGTGTTAAGTCTTAGTTCTGGACACTCAGTTCTGGAGGCTCGTTTTAACACGACAGTATGCCGAAATTGTTTTATATTTTTTACAAACGTTCAGAATTTGTGAGTATATCTAAGTTGAGATCGAGGTCAACACTGAATTGCGATAACTATTTGCAGGACATGACAAAGGGAGTTGAGCTGGCTGCAGGCTCCTTCTTGAAGAACCTGAAATGGAGGTGCTTGAAATGGAAGCTTCTGAAATGGCGGTACCTAAAATTAAGGCACTAAAATTAAGGTACCTAAGATTAAGGCACCTAAGATTAAGTTACCTAAGATAGAGACTCCGAATGTTAAGGCGCGGCTGATTTTATCTTTTAAGCCTTATACTTTTTGCTGGTTTAAGATAGGCTTGTGCGGCGTCATCCTCTTTTTATCTCAGCAACCTAGAGTCCATTATGCCACTATTACCACTTGTCCAATTGCCGTTTTCCCAAGCATGTGAAAACAACAAAGCGCCGATTTTAGCGGTATTAACACAAGCATTCTCACTCAACCAACATGTACTCGAAATCGGCAGTGGCACAGCGCAACATGCTGTGTATTTTGCAGCAAATCTTCCCCATTTAATCTGGCAAACCAGCGATCAGGCTGAATATATTGAGGTCATTACCGCAAGGTGTATGCATGAAGGCAAGCGACCCAATGCAGCGGCAAACCTACGCTTACCACTTACCCTTGATGTTACCGCGCCATGGCCGGTGAAGGGATTAACATTTGATATTGATGGCGTATTTACTGCAAACACTTTGCATATTATGAGCAAAAATATGGTTGAAGCGTTTTTTACTGGCCTTGGTCTGTATCTCCCCCAACTCAAGACCCTGTGCATTTACGGCCCCTTTAACTACCAAGGCGAATTTAGCAGTGACAGCAATCGCCAGTTTGATGCCTTTTTAAAACAGCGCGATCCCGCCAGCGGCATTCGTGATATTGAATGGATTTGCAGTTTAGCCAGCGAGCAAGGCCTAACGCTGAAGCAAGATGTGGCTATGCCCGCCAATAATCGACTACTACATTTTGTTAGAGACTAGCTTTTTGTTAAAGACTCGTTTTTTGTTAAAAGCTAGCTTTGGTTGAGTGGTTTAGTCCGTTTTGGCCTCAGCGGTTCTGTGTCCATAGCTCAGCACTCGAGTGGCTTTCCACTGCTCGTCCTGTTTGCGCCACACAATGACAAAGTCGGCTAGACCTTCACAATTGCCGGTTTCAAGGCTGCAAAAACGATGAACGCCTTGCTCTATCGCGCCAACTCTTTCACCGGAAACACTTTCATCGTGCCCGCAACTAACTCGCGGCGGTAATGGCCACAGGCATATTTTTCGGTGTTGGCGATCATATCCTTGCGGTTCCAAGTGACGCCACCCGTGTCGTGGTAAAACTCCACATCTTCAGTGAAAAACGCCGCGTGTTTCTTGAGTTCAGCAGGGGCTGAACACTTATTGAAACTGTCGAACACAGCAAAATCCACCGCTGCAATTTGGGTAGATAAAGTGTCTGTAAGTGCAGCAGCGGGCTGCGCAATGTCAGCTTGTGGAGCCCCAGCCGTTTTAACTGATGCTACTTTAGCTAATGCGGGCGCATCTGTTGCAACAGCAGGTTCGGTAGTGGCGAGTGACAAAGTTAAAACAGTGACTGTGGCTAGGCTATAAAATGCTGGATTCATATTCTCTCCGTAAATATTGGCAATACATTTTGTATGGCGACGATTCACATCACAAACATGAATGCACCACGAGACATAAAGTCACATCGCCAGCAAAGCTTATGCCAGTTAAAATGTCCATATTAATCATATTGATATAGCTTCATATTACGTTATGCAGTTTTGTGCGGTGATAGTTTCTGATTATTCTCACTATTTTTTAGTGATTTATCCGACGACAGTCAGACTCAGATCGTCATACTCAGTGCCTTATGCTCAATCCGCTCAATGCGCTCAATCAGAATGACCATGCCAGCGAGCAACACGTCGAATATACGGGCTATCACACTGTTATTAAACACTAAAAAATTTACACTGCCTTTACACAAAAGAGAGACATCCAAGCTTGAAGCTATAATTAAGAATAATTATCATTCGCCAAAATTACCGAAGGAAGAATGATATGCCCCGCTTTATCCGTCGCACTCGCCAAACCTCGCATCTATCTCATGCAACACAGACACCTATGTTGAGCCAGCTATCGCGCGCTATTGGTTTATGTTTGTTATTACCTGCAGCATGGGCTAGTGCTGCAAACACGCAAGATACCACTCCAGAAATGGAACGCATGGTGATCACAGCAACACAAACTAAACACTCGGAGCTTTCGGCGCCAGCTTCAGTGTCCGTGATAAACCGCAGTGAACTTGAAGCGCTAGTCATAGACGATCTTGCTAGCGCAGTCCGTTATTTACAGGGTGTGAACATCAGCGAAGGCACGCCCTATGGTCGCAATGAAATCAGCCTGCGAGGTTTAGATTCAGATTACACTTTAATCTTGATTAATGGCCGCCGCATTAACTCCCGCGAAGCATTAACTTCTGGTTATGGCAACGATTTTGACTTGTCCTCTATTCCAATGTCTGCCATTGAACGTATCGAAGTTGTGCGTGGGCCTATGTCATCCCTATACGGCTCAGAAGCTTTGGGCGGTGTGGTTAACGTCATACTGCGTCAACCAACTGAGGACTGGCAAACCAGCGTTGGCGTGCAATACGATGCACCTACCAGTGGCAAGGGTGGCGATAGCACTAAGTACAATTTCTACAGCAGTGGCGCGCTGATCAAAGATAAATTACTGGCAAACTTAATCGTCGACAGCAATAAACGCGATGCATGGCGCTCGGACTTAAAACCCACTATTGATGCGTTAGAAGACAGAGATGAAATCAGCGCCCTCGCCAATTTACAATGGCTGATTGATAACCAGCAAGATCTGCAATTTGACTTAAGTTACGCCAACGATGAACGCGAGTCTGATTGGAATAACTACGGCACGATTCTCACCAATAACCAACAAGCGGAGCGGATAAGTTCAGGTCTGACCCATAATGGCCACTGGAACTGGGGCGACACTCGCCTGCGCTATTACTATGAAAATGTTGAGGTGACTGACGACTCAGCGTTAATCGCCGAGATAGGTAATATCACCCAAACCAACCACAATCTCGACGGTCAAACCACTGTCCTGCTTGGCGATCACATGTTAACCAGCGGTGCAGAATACCGTTGGACCCAGCTCGAAAATAGCCGCAATATTTTAGGTGATGGCACCTTAGACGACAGCCAATCGGCATTGTATCTACAAGATGAATTTAGCTTAGGCGAACTCAATATCACCTTAGGCGGGCGCGTCGATCACCACGATGTGTACGGCACCGAATTTAGCCCACGCTTGTATTTAGTGTATAACTTAAGCTCTGAATGGGTCATTAAAGGTGGTGGCGGCAAAGCCTTTAAAGCGCCAAATATGGCGCAATCCCAAGCCGATTATATTATCCCCGCTTGTCGTGGCGCCTGTACCGTTGCGGGAAATCCTGATCTACAACCCGAAACCTCAGTGAACTACGAGTTATCGACCCAATATCAAACCACGGATTTTGGTGGCTCGATCACCTACTTCCATAACGATGTAGAAAATAAAATTATCACCGAAACTTGGAATAGAGTCCCAGGTACAGTATTAACTTACCAAAACGTGAACGAAGCTAAGATCACTGGTTGGGAATTACAAGCTTGGTACAATTTAACTCAAGATCTCAGCCTAAACGGTAATTACAGTAAAACCGATGCCGAAGATAAGCAAAATGGCGCGCCTTTTACCTTAACACCGGACGACAGCTATAACCTGAAACTGCAATGGCAGGCACTCGATGGTTTATCCACCTTTATCGCCTACCATTATACTGGCGAGCAGTATTTACGAGCCAATGTCAAATCAGAGGGTTATGGCTCGCTCGATATAGGTGCGAATTATCAAATTAATCCTATGTTTAGACTGAAGCTTGGCGTGACTAACCTAACGGATTCTGAACGTGACCAAGTTGCCACCGACCTTGATTATATTCAAAAGAGTCGCAGTATTTATGCTGGGGTAACTGCAAGTTTCTAAGCTCTGCAAGCCAGAAATTAATGTGTAATTGTAGCTCTGCTACTCAACATTAAACATCATAGGCGAAGCTCGTTTTGGCTTCGCCTATTGTTTAAGACCAAAATGAATATCACACATCCGACTAGAAAAAGTAAAATCAATACATTTTCTAAAATATAGAATTTTTAAATAAACATTAAAAATATAAATTGCATAATCCAGATTTAAATCATTAGTCTTTTACATTCCGCAATATAACCTTGATCATACTTTAACGCTAAAAAATAACTCACCCGTTAACCTTTGATAACGATCAAGGTTTTGTCATATTAAAAAACTATTATACACACGCAAGACTGCTAAAGCTTAAGGTGTAAAATTCTCGATTATTAAACTTACGCACCAAGCAAAAGCGATATTATCTTTCCGTTTATATCACTAATAAAACAGCGAGAAAAATACAGTTCCAACTTCAAGTTACATATTTCATAACTAGATATATGATTTACTCGCTTCAAAATGATGATTTAACCAACAATAAAAAAGGGAAATAACATGCTTAAAAAGATGATGCTAATGTGCGCACTGTGCTTTTCAACTAATTTAATGGCGGTATCACTTGCCGACAGTCATTCTGAAAGATCTGACTGTGAATCCTGCCATAAAGATAAAAAACCTTCAGCGGATTATGTTTTTGAAAATCAGCAATGTGTATCATGCCATGGAGAAATGAAAACACTCGCAGGCGAAGCTCATACTAAACATGATGGCGTTTTAACATGCACCAATTGCCACATCGCTCATCAAGAGAAAGCACCAGCAGATGCTTGCAAAGAATGCCATTAATTCACTAAAAATCTAAAATCAAAGGCCGAAGAATTATTTATTTTGAATGGAACCATTAGGCAGGATGCCACTTGACCCAACCTCCAAGGGTGTTTGCCATCTATTGCTCACAGGTGGCAATTTTTACCTCCGTTTTTATATCCTTACAATATGTTTAACGGCTCAATACTTAGCTCAGAATCCCATATCCGGCAAATAGGACAAGTTTACGTATGCTAGGTAAGCCATAGACGACTCTCAGGGGATTGTTCTCAAGAATGCCAATGCCTTTTCTAGGTCACGGGTGCGCGCCATCGGTGGCAGCGAGTTTAAAAAAGCTTGGCCATAGTAGCGATTCACAATGCGATTATCGCAAAGGATCAGCACACCACGATCTTTTTCATCACGAATAAGACGGCCAACACCTTGTTTCAGCGCAATAATCGCCTGCGGTAACGACACTTCAGTAAAAGGATCGAGTCCCTGACGACTCACATTGTCGGCTCGGGCGCGATACAGGGGCTCATCGGGCGACACAAAAGGTAATTTGTCGATAATCACGCAGCTTAACAATTTGCCGCGCACATCCACCCCTTCCCAAAAACTACTGGTACCGAGCAATACCGCATTGCCGAGTTGGCGAAACTTAGTCAGCAGACTCTGTTTACCCGCTTGGCCTTGTACCAGCAGCGGATACTGAGTGCGAGTTCGCAATGCCAGCGCCGCTTGTTCGAGCATTTTATGGCTGGTAAATAAAATAAAAGTCCGTCCCTGCGCCGCATCTATCGCTTGCACGCACACATCCACCAGCTGCTTTAACGCTTGCTGTTGATTGGTCACGCTCCCAAGTTGTCTCGGCACACAAAATACCGCTTGGCGGGGATAATCGAAGGGACTGTCGAGAATGCTTTGCTGCGCATCAACGATACCCATTTCTCGGGCAAAATGAACAAGACTGCGGTTGACCTGCAAAGTTGCCGAGGTAAATATCCAGCTGGTTTCGGGTACAAATAACTGTTGGCACTCACGGGCAATATTGATTGGTGAAATTCGCAGCACCACAAAGCGACTGCCCAATTCGATGCTGTAGGCCGCCAGATTATTATCGCAGTTAAAAAACACACTGAGCTTATTATTCAGCTCAGCCAACTTGATGGCGATATCATCTAACAATTCACTGCGGCCAATATGGGCCATTAATAAATTCTGCAGCGCAGTTAATTCCGCTAATAAATCCCATGACGCCCCTGCGAGCGCTTTATTGCCCAGCACTAAACGCCAATCGGATTCGCCGCAGGAATATAACTGATTATGCCAATCACTTAATTTAGCGAGGCAACGCTGGCAAAATTGGGCGAGTTGCCCAGTATCACTGAGTTCGGTCAGATAAATAGCGAGTAGCTTTTGAATGAAATCATCGATAGTACGACTCGAACATTGCTGGCCAAAATAGTTAACGCAAATATCGGGTAATAAATGCGCTTCATCGAAAATCACCACATCAGGATCGGGTAATAACTCGGCAAAGCCCGTGTCTTTCAGTACACTATCGGCGAAAAATAAATGGTGGTTAACCACAATAATTTTGGCATCCAGAGCACGGCTGCGCGCCTTGCGGGTAAAGCAGGCATCGTAAAAATCGCAGCGCTTACCAATACAGCTTTCCTTAGTGCTGACCACAAGCGGCAGCGCCAAAGAATTCTCAGGCACTGAGGTTAAGCCGCCAATATCACCATCTTTACAGGTGCTCGCCCACTGATTAATTTTCAACAAATCATCCAACAAACGCGCATCGATATGTGTCGCCTCACTCATTTGCTTATCGAGTCGCCACTGGCACAGATAATTATTGCGGCCCTTTAGTAGAGCCAGTTTAGGCTCAATCCCCAACATGGCGACCAGCGCGGGTAAGTCTTTAAAAAACAACTGCTCTTGCAAGTTTTTACTGCCCGTACTGACGATGACTTGCTTACCGCTCAATATCGCAGGGATCAAATACGCAAAGGTTTTACCTACCCCCGTACCCGCCTCAATCACCACATTGCCCTTCGCCGCTATCGCCTCACTCACTTCCTGTGCCATCTGCATCTGGCTTGTTCGCGCACTAAATCCTTGAATATGTTTAGACAATACTCCATCGGGCAAAAATGCGCGTTGCACTTCGGACGCGAGTCGACTCACCGCAGCGGCGCCTTTTAAGGCAGAAGGCTTAGCGGCGGTTTCTTTAGAGGAAACATGCTTTGATGTCGGTTGGCGGGAGCGAGTCAAAGGGAGAATCAATCCTTTATCAAGGTGTTAGGAACGTCAGTGAAAACAGTACTGCAAGTCCACACAATAAATTGCTGAGCGAGTGCATTGTGATGACTTTAATTAACCACAAGCACTGGTTAGTGACGCAAGCCGCGGCCGTAAACAATAGCGTTAAGCTTAACAGCTCGAAGCATTATGCTGATTTGAGATAAGACTACAAGTTAGCCGCGTAATTAACGCCAATTTAAACGTCGGTATTTGCTAGCATCCGCCAAAGCATGTGCGCTAGCTGTAACGGTTCGCAAACTTCTGTCGATTTCAGCCTGCCACTAACCATTTGAAATAAATAAGCTACCTCAGCAAAGCAAAACTCTATACCATTATATACGCTCGATAACAGGATGTTTCAGTGCCCAAGCATCAATACTAAGACGCAGGTAATCAGGATGAATGATGTCAAACGTTAGTCTTATCAATTTAAAAACAAGTGACACCACAACGCTACAACGTCTGCTCCAACTTTATTATTTTGATTCAACATCTTGGAGTAAAGAAGATATAGGCATTGATGGGTTATATGATGGATCTACAGCCTCAGATCTTGAATCCTATGTTAACTCACAAGAGGCAAAAGCCTACCTCATTTGGGTAAATGAAGTATTGATAGGCTTTGTTCTACTAGAATGGGTTGAAGATGAAAAAAGGCTTATCTGGGAACTGGCTGACCTCTTTATTCTTCCTAAATATCGCGGTGGTTGGATTGCGCTCGAAGTAGTCCGTCAAATATTTGAGCAGATTAGCACACCGATACTGGTCGCTACGTTCAAAGAAAATGAACTGGCTTTGCGCTTTTTTAAAGCGGTATCAAAACGATTACAGCTTAATTCAGTACGTGAGTTAATCGAGGATGAAACTACTCCGTTTTATACTTTCATCATAAATGAACACATCTAACAATCCATGTTATTCAAGTTTTTCTAAGCAGTTTTTCTAAGCCACCCATTGTTAATTATTCTGAATTTGATGGTGCTTATTGGTGAGTCCCCAAATTAGCAACTAGGCTTAGTGTCTGTTTCCCTGCACAAGGAGTGTGATGATGCCACTGCCAAGGAGAACTCAAGTCAGTTTGGAAGATACGCCTTTTTATCACTGCTGTAGTCGAGTAGTCAGACGTGCCTATTTGTGTGGTGAAGACCTTTTCTCAGGTAAAAATTACGACCATAGACGCGAGTGGGTAGAGCAGCAATTACTTAAACTGGCTCAGGTCTTTGCTATTGATGTTGCAACATATGCAGTGATGAGCAACCATCTGCATTTGGTACTCTGTGTGGATATTTACCAAGCCAATCAATGGAGTGATAGAGAAGTGCTTGAGCATTGGCATCAAGTATTTAAAGGCACTGAATTAACACAACAATTTGTCAAAGGGCACATTGTTGAAGCCCATGACGTGGCTAACCTTAAACACCATATCGCCCTATATCGCAGTCGCTTAAGTGATATCTCTTGGTTTATGCGAGCGTTAAATGAACCTATCGCCCGTAAGGCAAATCAAGAGGATAACTGCACAGGACGCTTCTGGGAGGGCCGTTTTAAATCCCAAGCCCTACTTGATAAGGCGGCAGTACTCGCATGTATGACCTATGTTGACCTCAACCCTATCCGCGCTCAACTAGCCACAACACCAGAAACCTCGGATTTCACCAGCATTCAACGGCGTATCCGCGCGGCACTCGCAGGCAAACAACCTCAAACATTATTGCCCTTTATCGGTAATGAGCGGGACAATATTCCTAAAGGGTTGCACTTTGATTTACAAGATTATCTGCAACTGGTCGACGATACCGGCAGAATTATTCGAGATGATAAACGCGGGAGTATCAGTTCGAGCAGTGCCAGCTTACTGAGTCGCCTTAATATTCCACCTGAGCATTGGCTTAAGCTCACTCACCATTTCGGGCAGTTATTTAAAGGTCCCGTGGGTACTTTGCAAGAACTCACTTGTTACTGCGAACATCTTGAAAAGCGACGAAGGCACTATCGACATAGCTGCCAGCATTTAATGGTAAGCTGACCGAAGCAGAGATAATTTAGTGTTCAAATTGATTAATCCACCGCAGTGGAGAATATGGCTCGAACTTAATTCATCCAATTTCAGCTAGCTATCGGCAAATTAATACAAAACGACCAAAAAACCTCGAAAATGTGACTTTCAACCTCTGTAAAAATACCTTTGGTAAATGCGACTTAGGTGTTGTAGGTTATGTTTCGGATCATAGGTGGCTTAAAATAGTACTGGTCCAACGAGGTAAACGCGCATGCACACGAATAAAATGTAGGCGAGTATGGAGGTACCGGGGGAAATAATGAATCAGAAATATGAAAAAGAGATTTTTCAACTAGAACATGGTGAGTTATCACCTAGTGACGCAGAAACAACTGTAAGTAAGATTCTATTTTCTCTGCTACGTGATGATGGTTATGAAGTCACTCAGACTCCTAGCAATAGTGATAGTGGTGTAGGCTTTTTAGCAAACAGGCATGATGGAGCCATTAAAGAAAAGCTTGCAATCGAGTACAAGCATTACCGTTCTCCGGTAAGTGCGAATGTTGTTCAAAGATTAATTGGTGCTAGTTTCGTCCATAATTTTGACCGAGTAATGTTAGTCACAAACTCTCGATTTATGCGCTCAGCATTAGAAATTGCGAATTCTAACTTACCAGTAAAGCTTGAACTGATAGATCTAGATTCCTTAAAGGCTTGGGTACAAAGAGCTGAAAGAACTGAGGACTATGATTTTGACCTCGTAAATATATTACGTAGTAGCTTAAGTGATAGTTTAGCTAAGGCGATAGCACAAAACCCAAGATACTTAATGGATATTGAGTGGCGAGAGTTAGAAAGAGTTGTACAAGTTGTTTTCGAGGAGCTTGGGTTTAGCGCTGAATTGACACCTGGAAGTAAGGATGGTGGAAAGGATGTGGTACTTAAGTGCAGAATATCAGGCAATGATCACACGTATTTGGTTGAGCTGAAACATTGGCGCTCTCAACAAAAAGTAGGCGGTCAAGCTGCCCGAGACTTCTTGAAAGTTATTGTGAACGAAGAGGTTAACGGTGGTTTGTTTTTATCTTCTTACGGATATTGTGATAATGCGTTTGAAATGCTTACTGAAATCGATAGGCAGTATTTGAGGTTTGGTGATCAACAAAAAATAGTTACTCTCTGCAAACAATACGTAAAATCAAAATCTGGAATATGGTCACCGACAGATGGCTTAGCAAATGTACTATTTGAGCAAACGGTCTAAATTCGCCTAACAAATAAGGATAGGCAAGCCTGTGTGATTGGATATCAGCAAACGCCTCGTAACTTACAGTACAATGCACAACTCAAGTTACAGTTATCCACGCACGGCTTCTCAACACATTTTTGTCCACTTTCAACATTCGCCCAACAAATATGCTCAATGGCTTTATTTAACGATAACCCTCTGCTTTTCACAAAAACGCATAAATATTCTTATTTAATTCAAATTGGCTGTTGCAAAGGCTCTTAAAAGCGGTTAGTTTAAATCCACTTATACGGATAGACGTCCGTAACAACGCATTCAAGGCTTCACTGTATTTCGACTGCACTTTATTTCGAACAGTTGGGCCAATAACGTTAAATACCGAGAGAGTAAAATGAGCACATTACTGAACGCTATCCACCACCATCACCACCATATGCGGTAGCCTTCGGACGCTCACTGCCGGAGGACTATATCCTTCTGGCGGACTGATTCAAGATGATCAAAAACCCCTGGAAGGAATTCTGGGGGTTTTTGCTTTTAGGCGTTAATTTTGGTTTTAATTTACATAAGCAACTTTAGATATTTAATAAATTATCAATACGTTAGCTAGAGCACTTAGCTAGATTCCTTAGCTAGGACCCGTTGAATGGCAAGGCGTATTAAACCGATTGAACAACACTTTTTGAATCTTTTAATTTTGATACTTTTGAGCGAGATAACACTATGACCGAATCGAACCGTTTACGCATCGCCATCCAAAAATCTGGCCGTCTTTCTACTGACTCTCAGCAACTGCTAAAAAGCTGTGGTGTTAAATTTTCCATTAATGAACAACGCCTTATCGCTCATGCCGACAATATGCCTATCGATTTACTGCGCGTTCGTGATGACGATATCCCAGGATTGGTGATGGACGGCGTGGTTGATATGGGGATCATCGGTGAAAACGTACTCGAAGAAGAACAAATCGAGCGTCAAACCCTGAACAAACCCGCAGATTGTCTCAAACTGCGTCAGTTAGATTTCGGATCATGTCGCCTCTCGTTAGCCGTACCGACAGAATTCAGTTACGCCGATGCCTCCTCGTTAGAAGGATTACGCATTGCCACTTCTTACCCGAACCTGCTGCGCCGTTTTATGCAACAAAAAGGCATAACTTATCGCGACTGTATGTTAAAAGGTTCGGTTGAAGTCGCCCCACGCGCTGGCCTTGCCGATGGGATTTGTGATCTCGTGTCGACAGGCGCTACCTTAGAGGCCAACGGCTTATACGAAACCGAAGTGATTTACCGCTCAATGGCCTGCATCATTCAATCGACCCAAACCCAATCGCCGACTAAACAAGCACTCATCGACAAAATTCTGTCCCGCGTCAACGGCGTTATCCGCGCCCGTGAGAGCAAGTACATACTGCTACACGCGCCAACCGAAACCTTAGATCAGATCGTCGCCCTGCTGCCCGGCGCTGAAAACCCAACCGTATTACCATTAAATGATGATACTAACCGCGTTGCTATCCACGCCGTCAGTACCGAAGATTTGTTCTGGGATACCATGGAACAGTTGACCGCACTCGGTGCCAGCTCGATTCTGGTGATGCCAATCGAAAAAATGATGGGGTGATCTATGGAAATCCTAACTTGGTCCACCTTATCAACCGCCGAGCAAAAAACGGCGCTGAAACGCTCGCCTTTAATTGGTGACAGCGGCTTAGAGCAAAGCGTTCGCGCCATTATCGATGCGGTGGCGACGCGGGGTGATGCCGCCATTGCCGAATTTAATCAAAAGTTTGATGGCTTCAATAGCGCGACCAAAGATTTAAATGGACAAGGAAGTGGTGAGCTGCGCATGGGTGAAGCCGAGATTACTGCAGCAAGCGCACGAGTATCACCAGAGCTGAAAGCGGCGATAGCCAAAGCCATGGCGAATATAGATGTGTTTCACAGCGCCCAGCAATTTCGCCCGATTGATATGGAGACCGAGGCGGGAGTACGCTGCGAGCTACGTAGCGAACCGATTGAAAAAGTGGGTTTATATATCCCCGGTGGCAGCGCACCATTAATTTCTACCGTGATGATGCTTGCCCTCCCCGCCAAGATCGCCGGCTGCGAACAAAGAGTATTGGTCAGCCCACCGCCCATCAACGATGCCATTATCTATGCAGCCAATGCCTGCGGGATCACTGAAATCTATCAAGTGGGCGGCGCACAAGCCATTGCGGCACTGGCCTTTGGCACAGAAACGATTCCGGCGGTCGATAAGATTTTTGGTCCTGGTAATCGCTATGTGACGGAAGCTAAACGTTTAGTGTCACAGGATGGTCGCTGCACTGTGTGTATCGATATGCCAGCTGGTCCTTCTGAAGTGTTAGTGATTGCCGATAGCGACGCCAATTGCGAATTTATCGCCGCCGATTTGCTTTCACAAGCGGAGCACGGCCCTGATTCACAAGTGATTTTAGTGACGGATTCGCAAGCTATCGCGGACGGCGTGAATGACGCACTGACGAGACAACTTGCCGTCCTGCCGCGTTGTGATATCGCGGCAACGGCGCTACTGAGCAGTCGCACTTTTGTTGTGGACGATATGCTGCAAGCCGCGCAGGTTTCCAATCAATATGGGCCAGAGCACTTGATCATTCAAACGCGCTTTCCCCGTGAGGTACTGAAAAACATTCGCGCGGCGGGCTCGGTATTTTTAGGCGCTTATACACCTGAATCAGTTGGCGATTATGCCAGTGGCACCAACCACGTGCTGCCGACTTACGGTTACAGCCGCGCCGTGTCGAGCCTGTCATTAGCCGACTTTAGCCGCCACTTTACCGTGCAGGAACTCAGTGCTAAGGGCTTAATCGGATTGGGGCAAGCGGTCATGACGTTAGCCAGTAACGAATTGCTCGATGCACACAAAAATGCCGTTGCCATTCGTCTCGCTAGCCTAGAGAAATGATCCGCTTAACCTTAAGTAATTGAAAATAGAGCTGAGTGAATAAAATGAGCCAAGTGAGCAGCATGGAAAAGACAGCAGACCCCACAGCATCAACGTTAGCAGCATCAACGTTAACGCAATCGGCGCCACTAAATTTAGCCGAGCGTTTAGCGCGCCCTGAGTTACTGGATTTAACGCCCTACCAGAGTGCCCGCAGACTGGGCGGTCGTGGTGATATTTGGATCAATGCCAACGAATCGCCCTTTAATAATGTCGATACCGCAGCGCTCGATTTATCGAAATTGAATCGTTACCCAGAATGCCAACCGCCTCAGCTTATCAGTGCCTACAGCGAATATAGCGGCGTGAGCACCAGCAAGATAGTCGCCAGCCGCGGCGCCGATGAAGCGATTGAACTGTTAATTCGCGCCTTTTGTATACCAGGCGTCGACAGCATTGCCTGCTTTGGCCCGACCTACGGCATGTATGCCATCAGCGCAAACACCTTTAACGTAGGCGTTAAAGCGTTAAGTCTCAGCGCGGAATATGGCTTGCCGACAAGCTATGCCGAGGACGTTCGCGGCGCAAAACTGGTGTTTATCTGCAATCCCAATAATCCGACCGGGACTGTGATCGACAAAGCTATTATCGAGCAAGCAATCAAAGCCCTGCCCAACACGCTTGTGGTAATCGACGAGGCCTATATTGAGTTTTGCCCTGAATACAGCGTGGCGGATTTGCTGGAAAGCTATCCGAATCTGGTGGTACTGCGCACCCTGTCAAAAGCTTTTGCACTCGCCGGCGCACGTTGTGGTTTTATGCTAGCAAACGAGGCCGTAGTCGAAATCATTATGCGCGTGATTGCGCCCTATCCTGTGCCGCTGCCAGTGAGTGAGGTCGCCACGCAGGCGCTATCAAGCGTAGGCGTTGCGCGGATGAAAGTGCAAGTTGCACAATTAAATGAGCAAGGCGCCAGACTCACAGCGGCGATCAGCGCTTATTGTTCAAAATCGAATAGTTCAGATTCGCGCGCCCGCGTGCTTAAGCCTAACGGCAATTATGTGCTGGCTGAATTTGATGATGTCGCCAAGGTCGCAGCGTTACTACAAGGCAGCGGCGTTGTCGCCCGCGCCTACAAAGATCCAAGGCTTGCCAAGGCTATCCGCTTTAGCTTTAGTTCAAAGGCGGATACCGATGTGTTAGTGAATTTATTTGAATCGCAACGCACTGAGCAATCACCAGAAACGAATAATAAGTAACTGAACATAAAAACTAATAAAACCAATAAAAAGCGAATGCCGCGCTGAAGGTAAAATCAGCTTAAGCATTAGCTAAACGAATTGAATTTGAAGGTAGAGCCATGAACCCACAATTTATCCCGAACGTTGCACAAAAAATTCTGTTTATCGACCGCGATGGCACCTTGATTGAAGAACCCGTCACCGACAAACAGGTTGATAGCCTGGCTAAATTAGTGTTTGAGCCACAGGTGATCCCCGCTTTGCTACGTCTGCAAAAGGCGGGATTTCATTTAGTCATGGTCAGCAATCAAGATGGCCTTGGCACACCGTCTTTCCCGCAGGAAGATTTCGACGCGCCCCACAATATGATGATGCAAATCCTCAAAAGCCAAGGGGTGAACTTTGAAGATGTGGTGATTTGCCCGCACTTTAACGATGAAAATTGCAGCTGCCGTAAACCTAAGCTTGGGCTAGTAAAAGACTATCTCACCCAAGGCTGTATCGATTTCACCCAATCGGCGGTGATTGGCGATCGCGAAACGGATGTGGAGCTGGGCAATGCCATGGGCATTAAAAGCCTGAAATATCAACGCGACACTTTGGGCTGGAACGCCATCGCCGATGCACTGCTCAATAAAGGCCGCACCGCGACGGTTGTGCGCACCACCAAAGAAACCGATATTCGTGTGACTGTGGACCTCGACAGTTCAGTCAAAGGCAAAATCGACACTGGCATTGGCTTTTTCGATCATATGCTCGATCAAATTGCCACCCACGGTAATTTTAGAATGGATGTGAAAGTCGATGGCGATTTAGAAATCGACGATCACCACAGCGTCGAAGACACTGCGCTAGCCATAGGTGATGCCCTGCGCCAAGCGCTCGGTGACAAACGCGGCATTGCCCGTTTCGGCTTTAGTCTGCCGATGGACGAAGCCAAGGGCGAATGTCTGCTGGATATCTCTGGTCGTCCTTTTATCAAATTCTCGGCCGATTTTGAACGCGAGCACGTCGGTGAAATGGCCACTGAAATGGTACCACACTTTTTCCGCTCCTTTGCCGATGGCCTGCGCTGTACGCTGCATGTGTCGACCGAAGGTGATAACGATCACCATAAGGTTGAAGCCCTGTTTAAAGTGCTCGGGCGCGCGCTACGCCAAGCGGTTAAAGTCGAAGGCGATATTCTGCCATCGAGCAAAGGCGTGCTTTAAGGCATCAGCATAAATCGTTTAAGAGGTTAGGATGCAACAAGACACTCTATTAATAGCTGGCCAGCAATTAACAACTAGCCCGCAATTAACAGCAAATGAATCATCAGATGCTGAAACCGTCATCATAGACACGGGCTGCGCCAATTTAAACTCAGTACGTTTCGCCTTCGAGCGTTTAGGCGCTAAGGTGTTGGTCACAGACGATAAAACCAAAATCAAAGCGGCAAAACGTGTGGTGCTACCGGGAGTGGGCACAGCGGGAGCCGCCATGGCGTCCTTGCATGAAAAAGGCTTGGTCGAACTCATTCAAGGCCTGACTCAACCTGTACTGGGAGTATGCCTTGGCATGCAAATGTTGGCGGCGATTTCTAAGGAGCGCGGCGGAAAAGGTCAAGATTGCGAGTGCTTAGGCATAATCCCAATCGACATTTGTGAACTGGATACGCAGTTACTCAAAGCTGAAGGCTTACCTTTGCCACACATGGGCTGGAACCAACTTAAGCTTACGACAAACTCACAAGGAGCCAAAATCCCTAACGTTCACCCGCTGTTTACGGGCATTGAAGATGGCAGTTATGTGTATTTCGTCCACAGTTACCGCGCGCCGTTGAGTGAATTTACCTTAGCCCAATGTTCCTATGGTGAAGACTTTAGCGCCGCCATCGGCAAAGGCAACTTTATGGGCGTGCAGTTCCACCCCGAAAAAAGTGCCGCCGTGGGTGCGCAAATTCTGCGTAATTTTTTACAGATGGATGAAGCGCTGATGGACAAGTTGGCGCAGGAAAGACTGACCAATGAATAAATTACTCATTAAAAAACCAGTTATTAATAAACAACTTACAAATAAATCAATCGAGGATTTAAGCATATGATTATTCCTGCGATTGATTTAATTGATGGCAATGTCGTCCGCCTTTATCAAGGCGATTACAGCCAGCAGACCACCTTTGATTTAAGTCCTTTGGCACAGCTGCAATCCTATGAAGCACAAGGCGCTAAGTGGTTGCATCTCGTTGATTTAACGGGCGCGAAAGATCCCGCGAAACGCCAAACTCGCCTTATCAGTGAACTCGTGGCGGGACTTAACGCCAATATTCAAGTGGGCGGCGGCATTCGTACTGAAGAGCAAGTCACTGAATTATTAGCTATCGGCGTAAAACGTGTGGTGATTGGCTCACTGGCGGTGAAAGAACCTAAATTAGTTAAGCAATGGTTTATCAAATACGGCAGCGAAGCGATTTGCCTCGCACTCGATGTCAATATCAACCAGAGCGGTGAGAAAATGGTCGCCGTATCCGGTTGGCAAAGTGGCGGCGGTAAGAGTTTGGAATCCCTCGTAGAAACCTTTAGCACGGTCGGCTTAAAGCACGCGCTGGTGACTGATATTAGCCGTGATGGCACCTTAACGGGCGCCAATACCGCGCTTTATCAAGAAATTGCTGCAAGCTTCCCCGACATCGCTTGGCAAGCCTCTGGCGGTATTGCGACCCTTGAGGATGTGAGCGCCGTGCGAGACAGCGGCGCTGCGGGCATCATTATCGGTAAAGCCTTGCTTATCAATCAGTTTAATGTGGCGGAGGCAATCCAATGCTGGCCAAACGACTAGTCCCCTGTTTAGATGTAAAAGACGGTAAAGTAGTGAAAGGCGTGCAGTTCCGTAACCACGAAATTGTCGGCGATATCGTCCCGTTAGCCGCGCGTTATGCCGAAGAAGGCGCCGATGAGCTAGTATTTTATGACATTACCGCCAGCGCCCACGAACGTGTGGTCGATAAATCGTGGGTGAGCCGCGTGGCGGAACAGATTGATATTCCCTTCTGCGTGGCCGGTGGCATTAAAACCATTAGCCAAGCCCGAGAATTATTAGCCTTTGGTGCGGATAAGATTTCGATTAATTCCCCCGCCTTAACCGATCCGAGTCTGATCTCGCGCCTGCAGGACGAGTTCGGCCGCCAGTGTATCGTGATTGGTATCGACTCCTTTTTCGATGCCACCAGCAACAGCTATAAGGTAAAGCAATTTACCGGCGATGAAACGGCAACTAAGGATACTCAGTGGTTCACCCAAGACTGGGTTGAAGAAGTACAGAAACGAGGTTGTGGTGAAATCGTGCTCAATGTGATGAACCAAGACGGCGTGCGCGGCGGCTATGATATCAAACAGTTAAGTCTTGTTCGCGCCATCTGCGACGTGCCTTTAATTGCCTCGGGCGGTGCTGGGACTATGGCGCATTTTCGCGATGTATTTATTGAAGCTAAGGTCGATGCGGCGCTGGCAGCGAGCGTATTCCACAAGGCAATTATCAACATAGGTGAATTAAAAGCCTATTTAGCGGCCGAAGGTATCGCGATTAGACGCTAGAGCGGTTCTAGGTTCTAGGTTCTAGGTTCTAGGTTCTAGGTTCTAGGTTCTAGGTTCTAGGTTCTACAAACAGATTAAGAGTGAATACTATGTCAACGCAAACAAACACTAAGTCGGATTTTAGCCCTGTTCAAGTTAATGAGCTGGATTGGAACAAACAGGATGGGCTCATTCCTGCCGTTATCCAAAATCATTTATCGGGCAAGGTATTAATGCTCGGTTATATGGATAAGGCCGCGCTGGAAAAAACCTTGAGCACAGGTGATGTCACCTTTTTCAGCCGCTCAAAACAGCGCTTGTGGACTAAAGGTGAAACCTCGGGGAATACGCTAAGGTTGGTCGCTATCGATAAAGACTGCGATAACGATAGCCTGTTAGTGCAAGTGATCCCCAACGGCCCAACCTGCCACAAAGGCACCGAAAGTTGCTGGTTAGATGACAATGCGCATCCATTTTTGAACAACCTCGCCAGCTTAATCACCTCGCGCAAAGGGCAAAGTGCCGATTCCAGCTATACAGCGTCTTTGTTTGCGCGCGGCACGAAACGTATCGCCCAAAAGGTCGGGGAAGAAGGTCTTGAAACCGCCCTTGCCGCTGCGACCCACGATAAAGAAGAGCTGGTTAACGAAGCCTCAGATCTTATCTATCACTTGCTGGTATTGCTTGAAGATCAAAACTTAAGCCTCAGTGACATCACAGCAAACTTGCTGGCAAGACATGAAAAGGCGCTGCAGAACAAAGCATAATCTGCTTACTGATTCTGATTTCACACTAGTCACTGACATCTAGAAATGCCGCACACTTGAGCCAAGTCTGCGGCATTTTTTATTGCGCGATTCCCTCAAGTGCCATTGCCGCAATGTGATCAATGAATATCTTGCGCCTTAATCCTGTGACAAAAAATAATCAAAATACTGTTGTAATGGTTGACAAGTACATTTCAGTTCCCTATGGTAACCTCCGTTGCCGTTAGGTTATTAAGGCAAAGCATCAAAACACTTATCCGTTTTTACTCAACACACGCTAAGGCAAGTTTTATGTGTTTCACAGCATTTTGTACTCCCTATCTGTAGCCGCAATGGATATACCCAAACTACCTGAAGATACGAGTTTCAGAGCGCCTAGGGGGATTCAATTCAAGGCGCATCAATGACAGAATGTCGACCACCTTTTGAATTGATGCAACACGGAAGTGAAGTGCCCTAGGCGCTCCGTCCCGGCGGGTTTTAACGCACTTTATG
The DNA here is from genome assembly GCF_025654465.1 of Shewanella sp. SM101. NCBI lineage: Bacteria > Pseudomonadati > Pseudomonadota > Gammaproteobacteria > Alteromonadales > Shewanellaceae > Shewanella > Shewanella sp. SM101. The sequence goes on along the minus strand of NZ_JAKKRH010000043.1, from coordinate 8,993 downwards.
CGGTGTTGGTTATTTTTAACTTAGCCCGCTAGGTCTGCAAATAACCGCCTTGCCTAAAGTGCGTTAAACTCCCGCTGAATCCTGCATCTTCAGGTTGTTTGGGTATAAAATAGGCACCTCGCCTGGCCTTCCATTGTGGCCATATCCTTTCGGATCCGCTGAGCGCCACTGTCTCATTTGCTTAAATCATTTTGTGCTTGAATCGCATCAAAATCCTTTAAGACAGTTGCTTTAGGATCAAGTCTTTATCTCTTTTTCTTGCAACACGCTTTTGAGATTATGTTATGACACAGAATAAAATTTTCGGCAGTTTGCTGCTTATCGCAGGCACCACAATTGGCGCGGGTATGCTGGCTTTGCCTATCGCATCGGCGGGACTTGGTTTTGGCACGTCCTCCGCCATCATGTTGATCCTGTGGGCGCTAATGGCCTACACGGCACTGCTTATGGTGGAAATCCATCAATTCGCCCCCAGCGATGCCAGCCTTAATCACTTGGCGCAACGCTTATTAGGTCGTAAGGGCCAGTTGATCGCCAATAGCGCCTTGATGTTTTTACTGTACGCCCTTTGCGCCGCCTACATTGCCGGTGGCGGTGAGCAAGTGAACCAAAAGCTGAGCACTTGGCTAGGGCTAAGTTTGCCACCACAGGCGGGCGCCATCCTGTTTACCTTGCTGATTGGGGTGATTGTGGGCATGGGAACTCACTGTGTGGACCTTATCAACCGCGGTTTGTTTGCGCTTAAGCTATTGGCATTACTGCTTATGTTGGCCTTGTTACTGCCGCAGGTAGAAAGCCCACATTTACTCGAACTCCCACTTAACCAAGGTTTGATTATCACGGCTATTCCGGTGATTTTTACCTCCTTTGGTTTCCACGGGTCGATTCCATCAGTGGTGCGCTACTTAGGGGTTGAGGTCAAAGCCCTGCGCAGGATCATGCTACTCGGCTCAGCTTTACCACTGGTCATTTATCTTTTGTGGCAAGTAGGTAGCCAAGGCGTATTGAGCCAAAGCCAATTGCTCGAAAATCAGAGCTTATCGAGCTTTATCAATCAACTGGCGAGCGTACTGCACAGCGAATACTTAAGCAGCGCGATCAGTTTGTTTGCCGATCTCGCTCTTGCGACTTCGTTTTTAGGGGTGAGTTTAGGCTTGTTCGATTTTATGGCCTCGACCTTAAGACGAGAGGATGATTTTTCTGGTCGTAGCCTAACCGCTGCCATCACCTTTTTACCACCCTTAGGTTTCGCCCTCTTCTACCCCCAAGGTTTTATCACAGCCCTGGGTTATGCGGCGATTGCACTGGTGATCCTCGCCATCTTTTTACCTGTGGCCATGGTGTGGAAACAGCGCCAGACGCGAGATGCGGCCAATATGCCGACGGGATATCGGGTCGCGGGCGGCAAGTTTGCCTTAATGCTCGCCACACTTTGCGGAATAGTGGTTATCGCCGCGCAGATGTTTAGCTAGCTCGAATAACAGATTAGGTACAAGAGCCTGTAAAGCTTCAACTATTGACAGCAGGCTCTTGTCTATTCGATGATCCTTTCACATTAGTCAGCTAAGCCCTTGAGTGTTAAACTGCCTCTGATGCTCGTGTACGCTGCGACAGCGGCTAAGAAGACGGCTCCTAGAGTCAGTGACTAAAGACGGTTATTAATGTCAGTTACTAAAGTCAGTTGCTAAAAAAGTACCTCAGCAAAAATGCCAATGCAAAGCACGCGTGAGTGTATTTGTGTACCGCTAAGGCACGAGTTTGATCAGGGCTCAGTGAATAAGGAAAGAAGTCGAACCCAATGCCAGTCCACAACAAGCCAAGCCGTAGCAGTGCTTCTGATAGCAAGGCACCTCAACACGAGGCAACGGAGACATCCGCTGGCCCTCGCAGTGGTGCTGCAGGTTCTGGAACAGATGCCACTGTAGCAACACAAAGCCGCCGTAAATTCCCCCTAAAAAAGACCTTATTGGCGACCAGCTTAACGGGCATCTTGGCGGGCGTGGCGTTAACTGTGTGGATTGTGAATACCCAGGCTGAAAAACTGATCATGCAGGCGGCAAACTTTGCCCTCGTAGGCATGGACAGCGAACTGATTGACATTGAATTAGGGAAAAGTCAGTTAGAACATTGGCGCATTACTTCTGCCAATCTTAGGGTGCATGACAGCCATATCAGGCTGAATAACCTGAATATCCAGCTAAAACTTGACTGGCCGCAGAGCTTTGCCGAGCTGAAACAGTTCAGCCAAATTGCTTACCTCACTCAAAAAATCACCCAAATCTCCATAGGTGATATTGAAGTCGAGTTAGGGCAATCGCTATTTTTACCCAATCGAAATGCCATCGATGAACAAGGCCCCGCCTTGGCCTTAGATATCAAATCATTACCCCTCATCGATATCGGTAAAACCAGCCTTATTCTCAACGCCCACCATCTCGACACCCAAAACGATTTACCCGCCTATCGTTTGGTGATGGACAAGTTGAGCCTTAACGGCGCGGGGGAAATCAACAGCGAGTTTAGCCACGAAGGTGAAAGCATCGCCAAACTCAAAGCCACACTCGCAGCCCAACAGTGGCAACTGGCAAGTCAAATTGCACTCGCGCCGCTGCTTGCGAGCTTGCATCAAATCAGCCTGAGGCAAACGCAAGACAGTGTGCTGAGCCCGTTAACTAAGCTTGATAAAGAGTGGCAAGCGTTAGCGATTGATCTACAAGGTCAATTAGTGTCCGACAGCCGTATTACATTAACTTCGGGCGAGCTTATCAGCCAGCACCAGTTAATTGATCCTAAGCTGACCTTTAATCAGTTGGCGGCGCTAGAACTTGCGCCAAAACCCGAGTTGGTATCAAAACCTAAGTTAGCATTTAATATTGCTGGGCATTTAGCCGAACTTGACCTAAGCCTTGAGCCCTTTACCTTAGCCTTGACGCCAAATGCCGCGCAGCAACAGCGATTGATGCAGCTGCTCGATGCATCACTAGCTAAACCTTCATCTCAGTCAGTATCTGAACCAGTATCTCAACCGATAGCTGAGCAAGTGCCTGATCCGCTAGCGAGTCAAATCGCTAAGCTGCTATCGGGGCTCAAAAGTACAGATGCACCAGTAGGGATCGCACTGACATTGCCTGAAGCCCTGCACTATCCGCTGACTCAAATTCCGCAAGATGTGCACTTAGCTAATCCCCTTGCGATTAAACTTCCTCGAGTGAAGCTTAAAACCTTAGGCAGCAAGCTAGATACCCAAGTCGATTTGGCCAATGTTGAAATCACAAAATCAACCGAAGCACTGTCCTTCAAAACAGATTGGCGCCTTAGTACGAGGCAAACAAGCTCAATGCAATTATCTGAATTGTGGGCAAATCCGCCGCAGGATTTTAGCTGGAATAATAGTCAGTTAACGACAGCAGGCACATTTAACTTAGTTCAGACGCCAAGTTCAACCGATTGGCAATTTATCACTGCCGCTACCGAATCGACTGAACTGACTCAATCAGCAAAAAAAAATACTGGCAACACGCTACAATTCGCCGTGGGTGAGCTTAAGCGTATTAGCATGCAAAATAAAAATGCGGCTAAACATGCAGAGTTTAGCCTTGGTAGTATCGCGATAAATGCCCTTGCGCCGCTGAACATAAGCTCGCTGCAAAGCACTCATACTCAGAGTTCTGGTATTCAAAACGCTAGCATTCAGAAAGTCAGTCCAGCGCAAAGCTCAGTGCCCACATCTGATACCGCAAACAGGTTAACCCTTGCCATACCGCCTTTAGCCTTAGCACTGGAGCAACTGTATTTTTCGCAGACCAAACAGACTTTAGTGACAGATGATGTAGTCGCTGAGGCTAATGCGGATAAAAATGCTAGCACTAGCATCATAACGAAAACCGATATGAATGCGGGCAGTTTCTCGATTGCATTACAAAAAGCCATGTCATTTGAGCTTAAACCCGATATCGAAGCGCTGTTCGACTCACTACGCGCTACCACTTGGCGTAATCAACTCGCATGGCAAGCAAGTCAGCTTAATATCGAAAAACAGCTCAGCAGCAAAGGCCGCAGCCGCAAAGAAACCGTACTTAAGCTGGACAAGTTAACGCTGGCACAAAGCTTAGATTGGAAAAATAACACGCTCTTTGGTGATGAGCATTGGCAAGTGGGCACCGTTGAGCTGCAAAGCCAACACAAGTTGAATCTTGCCACCGCGAACAATCCCTTAGTGTTAACGGGCCAATGGGTAGTCAACACTAGCATGACCGAGGCGCTAGCCTTACTCAATCAAACCCAACCCTTACCATCTGAGCTTAATGTCACAGGTAATAACCAATTACAGGCACAGTTTAATTTAACCCAACAGCGCGATCAGACCCAATTTGCCATGCAAATTACCCAGTCGATGACCGAACTTGAAGGTTTTTATAAGGACACCACCTTTGAGGGGGGGAAACTGCAGGCGCAATGTGAGTTTACTTGGGGCCAATCTCATAAAAAACAGCAGGATAAAGGCTATTTTAGCAGTCTCAGTAAGCTCAATTGTCCGCAGACACTGATGACCTTTAACCTGTTTGATCCTGGCTTCCCACTGACCGATATCGAAGTGGAAGCCGATATCGCCCTTGGCAAAGATGCCGAGAAATTGCCCGACAATTGGATACAACAACTCACAGGCTTAAGTGACACCGATGTTTCCATGACCGCCAAAGGCAAAGTGCTCAGCGGCCAGTTTCTGCTGCCAGAATTTAATCTTAAATTACAGGATAAATCCCATGCCTATCTGTTACTGCAGGCCATGAGTCTAGAAGAGGTCCTGCGCATTCAACCGCAAATTGGCATCTATGCCGACGGCATATTCGATGGCGTGTTGCCCGTCGATTTAATCAACGGCAAAGTGTCGATCACTGGCGGGCAATTAGCCGCGCGCGCACCCGGCGGACTTATCGCTATCTCAGGCAACCCCGCCGTTGAACAAATGCGCCAATCCCAGCCATACCTAGATTTTGTCTTTTCGACGCTAGAACACTTACAATACAGTCAATTATCGAGCAGCTTTGACATGGACCAAACCGGTGATGCTAAGCTACTCGTCGAAGTGAAAGGCCGCAGCCAAGGGGTTGAACGTCCTATCCACTTGAATTACTCCCACGAAGAGAACATGCTGCAATTATTTAGAAGTCTTCAAATTGGTAATGACTTGCAGGACAGAATCGAAAAATCAGTGAAGTAACAAGGAAACCTCAGTGAAGATAATTCAATTACAGCAAATTAGCATAGGTACCCGAAGCGCACTTATCGCATTGGTAGCCCTAGCCTCATTGCAGGGCTGTACGCCCACAGTCAAAATAGAACCGCCGGATAAACCTATCGTTATCAATCTCAATGTGAAAATTGAACATGAGATACGGATCAAAGTAGATAAGGAATTAGATCAACTCCTGTCAGACGATAAGCTGTTCTAATTAAATAAGAATTGAGGAATCACCATGAAATCAATCCGACTAAAAACAAAGTTATTATTGCTATTAACCCTCAGCTTCTTAAGCCTAAGCGCCTTTGCCATGTCACTTCAAGAAGCTAAATCACAGGGCTATTTAGGCGAACAAGCCAACGGCTACTTAGGATTAGTGCAAGCCAATCCCGAAGCCAAAGCCGTGATGGACGACGTAAATAACAAACGTCGCGCCCACTACGAAACCATCGCCAAGAAGAACAAACTCTCCCCAGCCGACGTTGCTAAACTCGCAGGCGAAAAAGCCATAGCCGCCACAGATAAAGGCAACTATGTACAAGATGCCAAAGGCAAATGGATTAAAAAGTAGTCCACTTTCTAAGGCTCTAGCGCGTAAAAGCAAAACGAATAGAAATAAACAAAACGCCTGCAATAGCAGGCGTTTTCATTGGTGGTCGATAAAAGGAATGATTTGCTGGCCAATACCTTTGAACGAGGATCTAGATTTTAGATTGTTTGATGGAGTTTGGTTAAGCACTGTCATTCCAGTGACTCGCAGCAAGTACATCCGTGTATGCTCGACCCTGAAGAATCCCCTGATGATTTACATATAAATCATTAGATTGGAGTGAACTTGCACCTTGAAGTGTGATCTGATGGAAGTGCGAACAAACATCAATCACAGGGCTTCAAGGTGCAAGTGTTAACTATCTTACATCAATCTCTCTATCAACATTGTCCAGAAATCCATCAAAAGCGACTCAATACCCTCATGGTTGCTTGCCGAGCACTTATCAACGCGGATTGCCTCACCCTAACGCATTTAGGGCGGCACATTGATGGCACCAGCACTCATACTAAGCACTCAATAAAACGCATGGATAGATTGTTGGGCAACCCGCATCTTCACCATGAAAGAATGGCTGTTTATCAGTGGCATGCAAAGTGGTTGCTAACAGCACATACGATGCCGACAATATTGGTGGATTGGTCAGATATGCTTGAAGGTCGTGAGCTTATTGCGCTACGCGCCTCTATCGCTATCAAAGGTCGCTCTATCACGCTCTACGAACGAACATTTCCGTTAGTGCTGCAAGGCACTCAAACCGCCCATAATCAGTTTCTTAATGAACTCAGAAAAGTATTACCTGACAACATCACCCCGCTGATAGTTACTGACGCGGGCTTTCGTAATCCATGGTTTCGCAAAGTCGAGCAGCTCGGTTGGTATTGGCTGGGTCGCGTTAGAGGATTGAGTGTCTATCGGCCGCATCCTTTCGGTCGCCAATTTTCACTAAAAGCGCTTTATCCCCAAGCCCGTCGTCGCGCAAAACATGTTGGGCGGGTGGCGTTATCGGTAAAGAAACCTTTGTTATGTGAGATGGTATTGTTCAGGGCCCCAAGTAAAGGTCAGCGAAGTACGACAACAGACTGTCACCATACGGCGCAATGGACGTATGAACTGACCGCCAAAGAACCTTGGGCACTGGTGACTAACTTGACCATGGAAGCCATGTCGCCTCAAAAACTGGTTAATATTTACCAAAAGCGGATGCAAATAGAAGAAACCTTTAGAGATTTAAAAAGTCCCGCTTATGGCTTTGGTTTACGTCATAGCAGAACACGTTACGCGGCGAGGATGGATATACTGCTATTGATAGCATTATTGGTGCAACTGGCATTTTGGTGGGTAGGATTATACGGGGAAACACAGCAATTACAGCGGCACTTCCAAGCCAACACGGTAAAGAAAAGGAATGTGCTATCAACAATCAGAATAGGCAAAGAACTGCTGCGGCGACGGCATGATTACCCCATATCAGCAGATGATTTGCTTTGTGCTGCGAAGAAACTAGCTGAACTCTCATTAACTCATGGTTGTTGGGGTTATGAATTATGAGGGGATCCTACAGTGCTCGACCGTGACATCCCTGTCACGGACGGTCACTTCCATGACTGTGCTTAATCTCATCGACCCCGGCGTACACTGGGTAACAAAATTTAACAATGGGTGTCTTATTAAATTGTCTTATTAAATTCGGTGATGGACGACGTAAATAACAAACGTCGCGCCCACTACGAAACCATCGCCAAGAAGAACAAACTCTCCCCAGCCGACGTTGCTAAACTCGCAGGCGAAAAAGCCATAGCCGCCACAGATAAAGGCAACTATGTGCAAGATGCCAAAGGCAAATGGATTAAGAAATAATCCGCTTTTTAAGGTTCTAGCGCGTAAAAGCAAAACGAATAGATATAAACAAAAACGCCTGCAATTGCAGGCGTTTTCATTGGTGGATTTGTCGGTAACTGGATAGATGATTTACTTAACTAAAAGCTAACTGACGACAAAATAATTAATATTAATTTTCATTGCTTCCCCAGTCACTCGCCTTCCTATTTCTAGTAAGAAGCATCCCACATTAATACAACAATTTTTCATGCCTGTAATTTGCCCACATGACATAACCTAAAACAATACAACCTGATAGCAAAAGAAAAACTCTGGTATTTTCAGTGTTAGGGATAGCTTGAAAGACAGAGTTTAGCCATAACGGGAAAAATATTCCAATAGGGATAACAGTGACGATGAACAATGCAGAAATAAAGTAGCAAATAAGAATGTTGCCGATGCCGCGTGGTTTAGGCCATCCAAAGCGCAAATTCATAGATTTATGCAATTTAACCAAAAATGTAATCGTGGCTAGGTAGATTATGATTCCTACAATAAACAACAATATATCTATCATGTTCAATTTGGCTTATAACGCCGCTATCAATTGCGGCAAAAAGTGGAGTAAGTGAAGCGAACGTAACTTTTTGACGTCAATTACATAGCTTGGTTAGGCTTCCGTCACTTCTAGGATTACACTGGTCTAAATTTTTGGGTTCCAGTAAAGTCCTCCACCATATTTAAAGTGCTCCTTTACTGCACTCAGTGTTTCTGTATGAGACTCAAATATCGTGAACCTAGAGCCTAACTTTGTATAGTGCGCATGCGCGTTTACCTCATTAGACCAGTAAAAACGCGCATGGTTAACTAACTGTAATAAAAGGAACTTATCAGCTTTTGTTTAGATATACCATCAGGAAAAACGCGCATGCGCGTTTTCCAAACCTATTGTCTCAAGCTGTCAAAAAATAAGTTGTTGATAATAAATGCTATATACATCGAAAAGACCGAACACCCACAGATTTTTGCTTTTAGCGCTGCACAGACAACACTAAAAAATCAAAGTAAAACACCGTTAAATGTAATCTCTAATCTTTCAAATCTATAGACTACGCAAATGCTAAAAGGTGCGCCATGGTGATTGGCGAGACGACCGTCCGCCCCATGGACGGGGCGGTCGAGCATCCAAGGATGATGGGATGGACACCTCTTGTGAAGTAGGCGTCATTTACGCCATATTGAATTTGCACGTTCAATAACAACAAAAGGTGTCCAAAATGAAAGTTACACTAATAGGAATTGATCTCGCAAAAAATATCTTCCAAGTATGTGGAGTTAATCAAGCAGGCAAGAGTGTTTTTAACCGTTCGATTAAACGTG
>NZ_JAKKRH010000042.1:0-38865 GCF_025654465.1 Shewanella sp. SM101 | reverse complement strand
CAACCAGCAAGTTGCTAAGACACTTGATTTGATGATGAGACAGTCAGACTGATCTACTGAAAACCTTAGCTCGGTATAGGCTCATAATGAAGCCGCAAGGATGATAAGGACAGTAGAAGCAGATATCCATCAGGGCCAGAGGCATACCTCAATAACAGGCCGAATATATGGGTGCAATGAACTCTTCTCAAAATCGCTATCGAATGTCTTGCAAACCGGATGGGTCCATATATGCCGAGCTAGCTTTCGGGGTACAGGATGTACCATCGGAAGCGATAGCAATTTATCCATAAGACCAAGGCTAGTCTCTAATGCATGTAACTTCGCTAGGGGCGGCAAGGGGAGATGCAAGAGGGGGATTGCTGTTGATCCCCCTCTTGCCCTGGTGTGGAATGGAATTCCACGATTTTGATTTTGTTATTTATTTCAAAAGATAAGGTTTGCAATAGCTCGAAACAGAGCAGATTTATTGGAGGTAAATTGAAGTTTTTAGTGATTATCTTCGGCATAGCTGTGTCGATATTTATGCATGGAAGTGGGTTGTCTGTCGATAGCAAATGGTGGTGGGATTTACTGTTATCTTTCAATGTAAAAGCATTAAGTGAAAACTTGGGGATAGTTGTATTTTGCTTTTGGATACATCTTCCACTGATGATCATATTTTCTTTAGCATGTGCTTTGATTATTAATCGAGTTGGGTATCCAACGTATTTTATTTACTCTGTGTTAGGTACTTCATTTTTTACATTTGTTGTGCTGCCATCACTGCCTGTTTTCGATGTGTTATTAGCTGGCGGGATGAGTCCATTACGTTTTATCGATATCTTTGTAAAAACACTCATGTTTTTGACCTTGTTCTTTGTTTTTAATATACTTGTGAAAAAGTATAATAGGTTGAATTTATTGGTTTAATTTTTACTTTAAAGATGTTTTGCTTACTGTGTTTATTGATTTATTTTAGGGATGATTTAAGAGTTTTATGAAAAAAATTAGTTTTTTTGGTATGAGTATAGTGCTTGCTTTGACACTTGTTATCGGCCTTGCAGTTGATTTGATAGTTGAATTTAAGTCTGAATCGATTTTTGTGCAGATGAATATTTTTAGCTTCAAGTTATTGTTTTCGTTACTTAGCATGCTCTGTGTGTATATTGCTATTGCAGTCACTTTTAATTTTAAAGTGTTACCTATGCTTATAGGCAAAGATTATCCGTCAAATTACTTTAGGTGGTCTAAGTTTCGATATCTAGAAGTTTTCTTTTTATTTAACTTATGGTCTATGGGTGATCTACAATATTTCACCGTCGTAATAGTTAACTTTGCTTTGGTTGAGTTGACTCACTTATATTTAGTTTATAGAAGTATCAATAATAAGCTTGAGTCTACTATATAAATTGGTAAGTTGAGGATAATAAGTCTTGTGGCGTTGGCATAACTCTTTCAATGCGAAAAGTTAACTCTAATGCCACAGAAGTTCACTGATCCCCTGCGAAGTTGCTGAAGGGCGTTGAAGAAAATAGCGTGACGCAGACAGGACGTCTGCGTAGCTTTCGGGGGGAAGGGACGCCCCATCGGAAGCGTTAGCTATTTTCGAATAAGCACGAAGCCACTAATCAATGCATGTAACTTCGCTAGGGGCGTCTTGGAGAATCCAAGGAGGATAGGACGAGCAGTCCTCCTTGGTCGGGTGTGGGGTGAAGCCCCACGACCTTTCGGTCGCAAGACCGATCTTAGATCTCATACTGCGTTAGCGTAATCTAAACCCCGATTACTCTGGATCATAATCCAACACTGGCGCCAGCCACTTCTCCGTTTCGGCAATGCTCATCCCTTTGCGCTTGGCATAATCTTCCACTTGATCGCGGCCTATGTTACTCACGCCAAAGTAGCGCGATTTCGGGTGGGCGAAATACCAGCCCGATACTGCCGCTGTGGGGAACATGGCGTAGCTTTCGGTGATGTTCAAGTCGATGGTTTCATCGGGCTTGAGCAAGTCCCATAACAAGCCTTTTTCAGTGTGGTCTGGGCATGCTGGGTAACCCGGTGCTGGACGTATGCCTTTGTATTTTTCGCGGATTAAGGCTTCGTTGCTTAACTGCTCATCGGCCGCATAACCCCAAAACTCTTTACGTACCCGTTCGTGCATCCGTTCGGCAAAGGCTTCGGCCAAACGGTCAGCTAAGCATTTGAGCATGATGGCGTTGTAGTCGTCGTGGTTGGCTTCAAAACGCGCCACATGTTCGTCTATGCCGTGGCCAGTGGTCACCGCAAAGCCGCCCATGTAATCGGCGACGCCTGAGTCTTTTGGCGCAACAAAGTCGGATAGGCAGAAGTTGTCGTTGCCGACACGTTCAAGCTGCATCCGCAGGTGATGCGTGGTCATTTCGACTGTGGTACGCGACTCATCGGTATAGAGTTCAATGTCGTCATAATTGACGGTATTGGCTGGGAATAAGCCGATAACCGCTTTCGCCGTGAGCCACTTTTCTTCGATGATTTGTTTGAGCATGGCCTGACCATCGGCGAACAGCTTTTGCGCCTCGACGCCGACCACTTTATCGGTGAGGATTTCAGGGTAATGGCCGTGCAGTTCCCACGAGCGGAAAAACGGTGTCCAGTCGATACGCTCGACTAAGTCTTCTAATGGATAATTATCAAATATTTGGCGACCGAGCACGTTTGGCGTGAACGGGGTGTAGTTGGCCCAATCGTGTTGGCAGCGGTTTTCACGGGCCGCTTCGAGTGACACTATCTCTTTGCGCTTGGCTTGGGATAGACGCTTAGTACGCATGTCGTCGTATTCAGCATAGGTTTCGTCTATGGTCGCTTGGCGTGTCTCGTTGTTGATGAGCTTACTCACCATAGGCACGGCGCGGGACGCATCGGCGATATAAATGGCGCCATGGGGATAATGGGGCGCAATCTTTACCGCTGTGTGGATTTTAGAGCAAGTCGCGCCGCCGATAATTGCTGGAATGGTTAAGCCTTCGCGGTGAAAGGTTTTCACGTTATGCACCATCTCGTCCAGACTCGGAGTGATGAGGCCCGACATGCCGATGATATCGATATTGTGTTCTTTCACTGCATCGAGAATTCGCTCCACCGACACCATCACACCTAAATCGAATACCTCAAAACCGTTACAGGCGAGCACCACGCCGACGATATTTTTGCCGATATCGTGCACGTCACCTTTTACCGTCACCATCAAAATCTTGCCGTTAGATTGGCCTTCGACCTTTTCCAGCTCGATATAGGGGTTTAAGTAAGCCACGGCTTTTTTCATCACCCGCGCCGATTTCACCACCTGCGGCAGGAACATCTTGCCCGAGCCGAACAAGTCGCCGACCACGTTCATGCCGTCCATCAAGGCGCCTTCAATCACATCCAGCGGACGTTTCGCTTCTTGGCGAGCGGCTTCGGTATCTTCATCGATAAATTCGGTAATGCCTTTGACTAGCGCATGGGATAAGCGTTGGCTCACCGGCCAGCTGCGCCATTCTAAATCTTCTTTCTTACCGACCTGCGCGCCATCACCGCGGAATTTCTCTGCGATTTCAAGTAACTGCTCGGTATTGCTTGAGCCTTCAACTGGGCAGGGCAAGTTCAGCACCACGTTTTCGACCCGCACTTTAAGCTCAGGATCGATATCGTCGTAAATGGCTAACTGGCCCGCGTTGACAATCCCCATGTCCATGCCGACTTTGATGGCGTGGTACAGGAATACCGCGTGAATCGCTTCGCGCACTGGGTTGTTACCGCGGAACGAGAACGACACGTTCGACACGCCGCCCGAAATCATCGCGTGGGGCAGGGTGGCTTTAATCGCTTTAATGGCATCAATAAAATCGACGGCATAGTTGTCGTGTTCATCGATACCCGTGGCGATGGCGAAGATATTTGGGTCGAAGATGATGTCTTCTGGCGGAAAGCCGACCTTATCGACCAGCACCCGATAGGCGCGGGTACAGATTTCGATTTTACGCGCCTTAGTATCGGCCTGACCTTGCTCGTCGAATGCCATGATAATGGCCGCCGCGCCGTAGCGTTTCACCAGTGTTGCTTGCTCGATAAACTTGGCTTCGCCTTCTTTAAGGGAAATCGAGTTAACTATGCCCTTGCCTTGAATACATTTGAGGCCAGCTTCGATCACTTCCCATTTAGAGGAGTCGATCATAATAGGTACGCGGCTGATGTCGGGCTCAGAGGCAATCAAGTTTAAAAACTTGTGCATGATCTCGGCGCCATCGAGCATGCCTTCGTCCATGTTGATGTCGATGATTTGCGCGCCGCTTTCGACCTGCTCGCGGGCGACATCGAGCGCCTGCTCAAACTTGCCTTCTTTGATCAATTTTAAAAACTTGGCCGAACCTGTAACGTTGGTGCGCTCACCCACGTTAACGAACAGGGATTGGGCGTCGATAGTCAGTGGTTCCAAACCTGCAAGGCGGCAGGCGACGGGGATATTTGGCAACACGCGCGGGTTATGTCTATCGACCGCTTCGCGAATAACGCGGATATGTTCAGGCGTACTACCACAACAACCACCGATAATATTGAGCATGCCTTCGCGCGCCCAATCTTCAATCACGTTCGCCATATCTTCTGGGGTTTCATCGTAACCGCCAAACTCGTTCGGCAGGCCAGCATTCGGATGCGCCGACACATAACACTCACTGATGCGGGATAATTCTTCCACATAAGGGCGTAATTCTTTTGGCCCAAGTGCGCAGTTAAGACCGATAGATAAGGGCTTGATATGGCGCAGGGAATTATAAAAGGCTTCGGTCGTTTGGCCAGTCAGTGTGCGGCCAGAGGCATCGGTAATGGTGCCCGAAATCATGATCGGCAATCTGTCTTTAGAATGCTGACCGAATAAGTCATCGAATACGGATTCAATCGCAAACAGCGCGGCTTTGGCGTTTAAGGTATCGAATATGGTCTCGACCATAATGATATCCGCGCCGCCTTCAATCAGCGCCTTAGTGGATTCTTTGTAAGCAGTCACTAACTCATCGAAGCTGACGTTGCGATAGCCTGGGTCATTCACATCTGGGCTAATCGAACACGTACGGTTAGTGGGGCCTAACACACCGGCGACGTAGCGCGGAATGCCTGTGGCAGCAAACACTTCATCACAGGCTTCACGGGCGAGGCGGGCGCCGGCTAAGTTAATTTCGGCGGACAGCGACTGCATGTCGTAGTCGGCCATGGCGATAGTAGTAGCATTAAAGGTGTTGGTTTCAATGATGTCGGCACCGGCGTTTAAGTAGTCGGTGTGAATTTGTTTGATGATCTGGGGTTGCGACAACACCAATAAATCGTTGTTGCCTTTGACGTCAGTGTGCCAATCTTTAAAGCGTTCGCCGCGATAGTCCTCTTCTTCGAGCTTGTGGTCTTGGATCATAGTGCCCATGGCACCGTCTAAGATTAGAATGCGCTCAGCAAGCTGTTTACGAATGTCTGCCAATATCTGGCCGGCTTTGGTAGAGGGTATCGTCATAAATAGTTACCTTAAATACAGCTAAGTTAAGTCCAAAAATCGGCCATTGTTATGCTAAGTGCATTTTATTGTCGTCAGCCGACATTTTTTGAATACTTGTTCTTAAAAATTTGTTTTGGACATTTAAACGTATAGACGTCCATAATACGCGACTTATGATTGTCAGGGCAAGATGAAAGTCAAAGGCATTAGGAGCGAGAATCGAGAATCAAGAATTTAGGCCCTTGGCTTGAGTTCCTAGCATCTAGTCCCTAACTAAAAAGGCATATATGAAACAAGTTCGGTTGTTATTGTTGCGCCACGGTGAGTGTGAAGGCGGCGCGATCTTGCGGGGTCGTGTGGATGTGCCTTTAAGCAAAAAGGGTTGGCAACAAATGTCGGCAGCAGTTGAGTCACAGGCCAGCGTGTGTAGCGCGATTTATAGCTCGATTTCACGCCGCTGCGCCGATTTTGCCCACGCTTTTGCCGCCGAGTTGCATTCGACGGCGGCACTGATATCTGAGTCAAGGCCATTGCAGGCGCAGTGTTTGTCGGGTTTACAGGAAATTGATTTTGGTGATTGGGACGGTTGTCGGCTCGATGAACTGTATCAACAAGAGGGCGAACGCTTAGCGGCGTATTGGCAAGACCCTTGGCAAACTCCGCCGCCCAATGGTGAAACTATGGCAAGTTTTGAGTCGCGGGTGAATGGGACGATTGACCAGATACTCGCCGCCGAGTTTGAACGATTGACCCTTGACTCACATAAAATGGGTAATGAAAACAGTGCCGTTAATGAAACCACTGTCAATATGCCAGCCACTCAAGTGTGGGTCGTGACCCACGGAGGGGTGATCCGTCACTTAATGGCGCGTGCCTTAGGGGTTGAACGGGCGGTGGGGTTTTATAGTCAACTCGATTTACCCGTGGCGGCCGTGGTGACTATTAATGTGCTGCAAGATGAACAGGGTGCCTGCTATTGGCGTTTAGATTGGCCAAGTGGGCGCAGGTGTTGAGGCCTTATTTCACGACCTAGGCGATATGGTGTAGGCGTGATTGTTTGGCGAGAATAAGCTGACATGAAAATATTCTGATTTAAACAGCATTGCCTAATGGGATAGATGTAGGATAATGCTTTTCCCTGACGTTTGAACGAGATAGCGTATTACATGCGCAATGAGTGATAACGTCGCAGAAATAGGTGTTGGGAATAGACTCTCTTTGTTCGAATCGCTCCGTTGTTTTAATTCACAGTGGCGTTGTTAACAAAGAGCATATCAACCCAAACATAATAGGGAATCGGGGAGCTGCTCGTCAGTCAGCCCGAACTGTGCCCGCAACTGTGAGTAGTTTAAAGAAGCGCCTAGATTCTAGAGCCTAGCTCCTTCTTTTCTACAAGTCAGGAGACCTGCCTATTTCTGTTATCGCTGCGTGCAGCCTTAGTTCTCGAGCGGGTGACTCGAGGGAGCAGATGACAATATGCACAACCTTTTTTTATACAGGTTTGGACTCGATAGGAGCGCCGCTTAGGTGAAACTTTCCGCAATCCAAACTAACAGCCCCGTGAATGACACTAACTCGTCATTGAGCCCGTCAGTCGCGCTCAATGTGAGCCAGTTGAGCTGGTGTATCGATGGCAAAACCATACTTTCCGATATTAACTTTACGCTGCCAACGGGGCAGATGCTGGGGCTGATTGGGCCTAACGGTGCGGGCAAGTCTAGCTTGCTGCGCTGTTTGTATCGGTTTGTTCGCCCAACTCAGGGCAAAATTACCCTTTTTGATCAAGATATTGAGCGCTTGTCGCCCAAGGCGTTTGCCTGTCGCGTCGCCGTAGTACAGCAGGATACACCGCACTATTTTGACCTCACCACAGAGCAATTAGTCAGCATGGGCTTAACGCCCCACAAGGGCATGTTCGATACCAATTCGAGCTGTGATATTGAGCGTATTGCTAAGGCTTTAGAGAAAGTTGGCTTGAGCCATAAGATGCACCAACAATATGAGCACTTATCTGGCGGTGAAAAGCAACGCGCCTTGATTGCCCGCGCCATAGTACAGCAGCCGCAGCTTTTAATCCTCGATGAGCCAACGAATCACCTCGATGTGCGCTATCAAATTCAAATCCTCGAATTGGTGCGTAGTCTTGGGATTAGCGTGATTGCCTCTATTCATGATCTTAATTTAGCCAGTGCCCTGTGCGACAGTTTGTTGTTGATCCATAACGGGGAAGTCAGCGCTATGGGGACGCCAACCGAAGTATTAACCGAGGCGCGAATTGGCGATGTGTTTGGCGTGTGTGCTCAGGTATCGCCCCATCCACAACATAAAAAGCCCTTAATCAGCTATTTTTATGGTTATCACCATGTAGATCATGGCCTGAACGAGCGAGGCGAAGGTGGATGATTCAGGGGAGTAAACAATATTTCATCTCATATTTGGGGCGTATCGTGACACCGTTGACGAGACAACAACTGATGCTGGTCGCATTAGGCATAATCACTTTGATAACCCCCATTGCCGCCACAAGTTTTGGCGCGGCGAACATCAGTTTTATCGATGTTATCCAAGTGTTTATCAATAAAATTACCAACCTCACTCAAACCAATGGCATGACAGAACGCATCGTGATGGAGCTCAGGCTGCCGCGCATTTTGCTGGCCTTTGTGGCGGGGGCGGGTTTGTCCTTGGCGGGCAGTGTGCTGCAAACCGTGACCCGCAATCCGCTGGCCGACCCTTATCTGTTTGGTATTAGTTCCGGCGCGTCCTTTGGCGCTGTGGTGATGTTGACGATATTCACAGGCTCTGGATTTTTTGATAATGCGGGCATGGCGGCAAACTCGGGGATTTTTAGTGGCTCGGGTGCCTTGTCGGGTTTGCTTTGGTTTAGCTTGCCTTTCGGCGCTTTTATTGGCGCCAGTTTGTCGGTACTGATAGTGCTGGCCTTGTCTGGGCTTGGGCTTAATAGCCAAGTGGAGCGCATGTTGCTCTCTGGTGTGGCGACCTCCTTTATGTTCGGCGCATTAACGAGTCTGCTGCTGTATTTCGCCAGTCCGCAGGCGACAGCCTCTGTGCTGTTTTGGAGTTTAGGCAGTTTCGCTAAGGCCAGTTGGTCCTTGTTAGTACTGCCGACACTGGTGATTGGTGCGAGTTTATTCATTATTTTAGGCATGAAACGGCAGATCATGGCGTTGCAGGCGGGGGATGAAACGGCGCATACCTTAGGGGTGAATGTGCCTAAGCTGCGGCTCAATATGTTGCTGCTCTGCTCCTTGATTACCGCTATTTTGGTGGCTACCTGTGGCGGTATCGGTTTTGTCGGGTTAATGATCCCCCATACAGTACGCATGCTGTTTCCCGGTCGTCAGCCGATTTTATTAACGGCGCTGGTGGGCGGCTTATTTATGGTGTGGATTGATGTATTAGCGCGCTGTTTATTGGGTAATCAAGAGTTGCCCGTGGGCATTATCACGGCCGCCATAGGTAGTATGTTCTTTTTGCTGATTTTGCGTAAGCGTAGGGTCATGCCGTAAATACAAGGTCATGCCGTAGGCACCTAGTCAGGACGTAAACCCAGAGTTAAGTCGTCATCCTAGAGTCATGTCGTAAGTGCAGGCTGGCGGGATAATCAGTATTTCTGTTGATATCCCACCCGCGATTGGAAATGCACAATTGGACATGTTCGTCATAGACGCGGGATGCGTTGTGGTTATTTAATGTAGATTACAAAGTGGAGTGTGGATGTCTCAGTCAGCCGTGTCTTTTCAAATAAGCCCTGTGAGTAAAGCGCAGGATCTGGTGATTCTGCAGAAAATTGATCTTAAGACTAAGCCGCCCGGTGCCTTAGGTCAGCTCGAATCCTTAGCCTTGCAGATTGCCCGCGTGCAAGCGACTGATTTGCAACAAACGGAGCAGCCACAAACGGATGTGCTCAAAATAGTCCATCCAACCATGTTAGTGTTTGCGGGTGACCATGGTATTGCCGCTGAAGGCGTGTCGATTGCCCCTAGCGAAGTAACGCGCCAAATGGTGCAAAACTTTGCCCATGGCGGCGCGGCGATTAACGTTTTTTGTCGGCAGGTGGGCTTTAAGCTCGAAGTGATCGATTGCGGCATTTTAACGCCAGTCGAAGGGGTTGAAGGCATTATCGATCAACGTCTTGGCGCTGGAACGGGTGCAATCCATTTAGAGCCCGCGATGGCGCTTGAAACCGTCGATAAAGGCTTTGCGATGGCGCGCGATTTGATTGAACGTCACCATCAAGCAGGTTGTAACTTAGTCGCCTTTGGCGAAATGGGCATAGGCAATACCTCAGCGGCGGCGGCCATTATGGCGGCGATCATGCAGCTGGATGTGATTGATTGCGTTGGCCGTGGTACGGGCATTAATAGCGAAACCTTAGAACGTAAATTGATGCTGATTGAGCTTGCGTTATTGCTGCATCAAAGCGCCTTAACTGGGCCTAAGTCAGTGTTAGCTTGCCTAGGAGGTTTTGAAATTGTGCAGATGACGGGAGCTATGTTAGCTGCCGCTGAACGTAAAATGCTGGTGGTCGTGGACGGTTTTATCGCGACAGCGGCAGCATTAGTCGCGGTGCAAATCGCCCCCAATGTGCGTGATTATTTGATTTTTGCCCACCAGTCAGACGAGCAAGGCCATCAGCGGATGTTAGAGTTTTTGCAGGCGAAACCTTTATTATCCCTCGGGCTAAGATTAGGCGAAGGTACGGGCGCAGCTTTGGCGTTGCCGCTTATTCAAGCCTCAGTAAATTTTTACAATCAAATGGCGAGTTTTAGTGATGCGGGGATTGAGGCTGTTGTATGATGTGCTCTGCTAAGTCGCTTATTTTACTTATTTAAAATAATAACTTTTTAGCCAACCGTTTTAATCTTAAACCTTGCAGCAAGTGTTAATTCACTAAGGATGCTTTATGTCAGAACGCGAAAGCTGGCACAAAGAGATAGATTTGTTTTTAGTTGCCATGGGCTATTTTACCCGCATTCCTATGCCTAAGTGGGTCGAAGTCGATAGCGATAAGTTGAATAAGGCCAGCCGTTATTTCGGTCTCGTCGGTCTTTTGGTCGGCCTGTTAAGTGCCATTGTATTTTGGCTGACACAGAACTGGCTCCCCGCCGGTGTCTCTGTGCTGTTAGCTATGTTGGTTGGCGTCTTGCTCACGGGCGGATTCCACGAGGATGGCCTGGCCGATACCTTCGACGGTTTTGGCGGTGGTTGGACGGCGGAAGACAAGCTACGGATCATGAAGGACTCGCGCCTTGGCAGTTATGGCGCACTGGCGTTGATCTTGGCCCTGCTGCTGAAATGGCAGTTGTTAGTCGAGTTGGCGCTGTACGATCCTGTGGTCGCGGGCTCGGCGCTTATCGTCGCCCACACGGTCAGCCGCGTGGTATCAGCCAGTATCATCTTTAGTGAAAAATATGTCCGCGATGACGAGACCAGTAAGTCTAAGCCGCTATCGCAACATCAAGGCATTAATGAGCTGCTTATCCTGATCGCCAGCGGCGTATTAGTGTTGTTATTCCTCAAGGGGTTAGCGGCATTGTCATTGCTATTGGTGATGATAGGACTGCGCCGTTTGATCATAGTGATCTTTAGACGCCAGATTGGCGGTTACACGGGTGATACCTTAGGCGCGGCGCAGCAAATATCTGAAATCGTGTGTTATTTTGTATTGCTCGTTGTGGGTAACATACTGTGATCCACCTCGTCCTAGGCGGCGCCCGTAGCGGTAAGAGTCGCTACGGCGAAGCCTTAGTGCGTCAGTATACTGCGCTTGGCTTCGATGCTTGCTATGTGGCGACGGCGCAGGCGCTAGATGATGAAATGGCGACACGTATCGCCAAGCATCAAGCGGGACGATCGGACGATGGTATCGAATGGCAATTGTTTGAAGAGTCGCTCGCCCTCACTGCACTGTTAAAACAGTTAGCAAAACCTGGGCGAGTGATTTTAGTAGACTGTTTAACTCTTTGGTTAACTAATCAATTACTTGCATCGAACGTTAACATCGATGATGAACCCGCGCCGACTGAGTGGAATGCGACTGACTTTGCCGTTTCAACCTCTGCCACTTCCACCTTTGGCAATTCAACCTCTGACGATAAAGCTCATGCGAGTTGGCAGGCCGAGAAAACCGCTTTTGTGGATTCCCTCGTCGAGCTTGAGGGAGTGGTGGTGTTGATCAGTAACGAAGTCGGTTCTGGCATAGTGCCCTTAGGTGAGTTGAGCCGGCAATTTGTCGATGAAGCGGGCTGGTTAAACCAAGCCGTAGCCGCATTGGCTGACAATGTCACCTTAGTGGTAGCTGGTTTACCCTTAGCATTGAAACCACTTTAGACTTTGGGCTCAGTCCACGTTTTAAGCTTAAGTTGCATACTTAAGTGATTTTTAGACTGAGCTGTTATGTTAATGACTGCAAACTAGAATAAGCCTTTTAAACCTATGTCCTCTCCAAACACAGACAACACAGCCTGTGCTAATGCACTCGATACCGCTGACACTCCTTTAGTTAATACGCCCGCAATTAATACGCCTGCGGTTAATTCACCTCGGCGCGCGGCAGTCTTGATGGTGCAGGGCACTACATCGGATGCGGGCAAGAGCACCTTAGTCGCAGGCATTTGTCGTTTGCTCGCTCGTCAGGGGATTAAGGTTGCGCCCTTTAAGCCGCAAAATATGGCGCTCAATAGCGCTGTTACTGTCGATGGCGGCGAGATTGGCCGCGCACAGGCCTTGCAAGCCGTGGCCTGTTATCTTGAGCCCCATACCGATTTTAATCCCATACTGCTTAAACCAAGCTCGGACACGGGCGCGCAAATTATCGTTCACGGTAAAGCCCTGACGACACTCGAAGCCTCGGCTTTTTTTGGACCTAAATCTAAGGATTACAAGGCAATGGCGCTCGGCGCTGTGCTGGAATCCTTCGAGCGATTAAGTGCCCAGTATCAAACCATAGTGGTGGAAGGCGCGGGCAGTCCAGCGGAGATCAATCTGCGCGAGGGCGATATTGCCAACATGGGATTTGCCGAAGCCGTGGATTGTCCTGTGATTATCATTGCCGATATCGATAAAGGTGGCGTATTTGCCCATTTAGTTGGGACCTTGGCGCTGTTATCTGAGTCTGAACAGGCGCGGGTAAAGGGCTTTGTGATCAACCGTTTCCGTGGTGATATTAGCCTGTTGCAATCTGGTCTCGATTGGCTTGAAGCTTATACTCAAAAGCCTGTTTTAGGTGTGTTGCCTTATCTGCATGATTTACATCTTGATGCCGAAGATGCGCTGATAAGCTCGCCGACTAAAGGCGCTAACAGCCGCTTAAAAGTGCGGGTATTAGTGTACCCGAGGATCAGTAATCATACGGATTTTGATCCGCTGCGGCTGCATCCCGATATTGATTTTGATTATGTGTCGTTGCAAACCCAAGCCGCGAGTCACGCGACTCATTTGCCCGCCGCCGATGTATTGATCTTACCCGGTAGTAAGAATGTGCGCGCCGATTTAGCCTTTTTACGCCAGCAAGGCTGGGATAAAGATATTGCCACTCACTTGCGTTACGGCGGCAAAGTGCTCGGCATTTGCGGCGGCTATCAAATGCTAGGCCAAAGCATTGCCGATCCCTTAGGCATTGAAGACAGTGCGGGCGATACCGCAGGACTTGGCTACCTGCCGCTGAGCACAGAATTGAAAGCCGAAAAACAGTTACGGCGAGTGAGCGGTGAGCTAACGTTACTTGGGCAAAAGGTTGCTGTTAAGGGCTATGAAATCCACTGCGGTGAATCAAGCTATCTTATCCCTAGGCTTGAACAAACGAATGCGCCCTTGCAGTTAATCCCTGATTCCACATCTATGAGCTTTGCCGATGGCCTGCAAAGCGATGACGGGCAAATCCTTGGCACTTATTTACATGGGCTGTTTGATAGCCCGGATGCGTGTCAGTTGATTTTGCGCTGGGCGGGATTAAACGATGCTAAGGCGATAGATATCAATCAAATACGTGAGCAGCAACTCGATCGTTTAGCCGATGTGTTAGCCGAGCATTTAGACATGCAAAAATTACAGCCAATTTTAGAAGCATAAGTTTTAGAAGCAGACATTTTTAGCAGCAGAGTGAAGAGAAGACCATGACAGCACAAAACGACAACGAACAAGCGCAAATCAAGGCCGAACGCCATAAGGCTCGCCAACAGAAAGTGAAAGCCGGTGTGGATGCTAAAATTGCCGCCGCCCAAGAGGAGAAGGGGATTCTGCTGGTGTTAACTGGTAACGGTAAAGGCAAATCGACCTCAGGTTTTGGCACTGTTGCCCGCGCCGTCGGTCACGGTAAAAAAGCCGCTGTAGTGCAATTTATCAAAGGCACTTGGGAGTGCGGTGAGCGCAATTTACTCGAAGGTGCAGGGGTTGAGTTTCATGTAATGGGCACAGGTTTTACCTGGGAAACCCAAGATAAAGAAAAAGATACCGCCGCCGCTGTACTCGCTTGGGAAGCCGCCGAAAAGCTGCTGCAAGATGAGTCGATTGACTGCTTGATGCTCGATGAGCTGACCTACATGGTGAGCTATCACTATCTGGATGTGGAACGTGTCCTTAGCGCACTTAAGAATCGTCCACCCATGCAGCATGTGATTATTACGGGCCGGGCCTGTCATCGCGCCATTATCGAATTAGCCGATACGGTCAGCGAAGTGCAGCCGATTAAACACGCCTTCGAAGCGGGTATCAAGGCACAGCAAGGTTTTGACTACTAATCGAACCTTGTAAAAGTCGGCGCATAAGTGACGCAGCATTGTTGGTTGCAATGTTAAGTAAGACGCGCGAATGGCTTTAGCACAGGCATAAAATGCGCTAAGTTTGAGGACGAGTAACTGCCTATTAGTGACTAGCGACAATTTGTTGTTAGCGACTATGGGTTAGCCACTAACCGTTGAGCGTTCAAAGTGTTCTCAAGGATGATCCTATGAATAAACGTATTGTGATTTGTGCCGATGGGACTTGGAATCGACCCGAGAAAGATCTTAAGGTCGATTTCCCCACCAATGTGCTGCGCCTCGCGCGTGCTATCAGCCCGATAGCGGCTGATGGTAAACCCCAACAAGTATTTTATGATTGGGGTGTGGGTTCCTATTACGATCAAACCATTGGTGGCGCAACAGGGCGCGGTTTACATAAAAACATCATGGATGGTTATCGCTATATAGTGCAAAACTATTCCCCCGGCGATGAGATTTACCTCTTTGGCTTTAGTCGTGGTGCTTACACAGTGCGTTGCCTGTGTGGCTTGATTAATAACTGCGGCATACTTAAACGTCCCGATGCGGCGTTGATTCAACAAGCTTTCGACCACTATAAAAAAAGCAGTGCACCCTTTGCGCCTGATGGTGAAAAATCCCTCGAATTTAGAGCGAGATACAGTCATGAATCTCGGGAAATCAAGTTTGTTGGCGTGTGGGATACCGTGGGCGCTATGGGGATCCCTATTTCATTTTTAGGCTTGTTCGAAGATAAAGACGAGTTTTACGACACTAAAATTGGCCGCAATGTGCGCGTTGCCCGTCATGCGTTAGCCATAGATGAACATCGTAGTGATTTTGAGCCGACTATTTGGCAACTACGCGACAATATGGACATGCAGCAAGTGTGGTTTGCGGGCGCCCATAGCAATATTGGCGGCAGTTATAAACCCGATAAAGACGGTTCATTGTTGTCGGATATTGCACTGTTGTGGATGATATCCGAGGCGCAGAAATTTAATTTAAGCCTAGAGCCACACTTAGCCGCGAGTGTGCATCCAAATCCGCTCGCGACCTTACATGACTCGAGACGCAGTTTTTATCGGATAAAACAGGAATATTTGCGACCACTCGACCCTGAGCAAATCCCAGTACTTTTGCATCATTCGGTGAAGGCCCGCTGGGATCAAGATCCTCAGTATCGCCCCAAGAATCTACAAACCTATATCGAACACTATGGCTGGCCAGAGCAGCTAGTTTAACTCTATAACCCCAAGTGACCTGAAGAGACTACGCCTGCATCTTCAGGCGGTTTGGGGATAAATACTAAGGCATATCATGATTAAGCGACACTTAGCTGGACTCGTTTTTGGGCTCAGCTTGTTTTTTCCCCATAGCGTATTGGCCGAGCCCGCTAAACGCATTATTGCGCTCTCGCCCCATGCGGTGGAAATGCTTTACGCCATAGGTGCGGGCGATACAATTGTGGCCGCAACCGATTATGCGGATTATCCCGAGGCGGCAAAAAATATCCCGCGTATTGGGGGTTACTATGGCATTCAAATGGAGCGGGTGATGGAGCTTAATCCCGATCTGATTGTGGTGTGGGATTCGGGTAATAAAGCCGAAGATATCAACCAGCTTAGGACGTTAGGATTTAACCTTTATGGTAGCGATCCTAAAACCTTAGAAGGCGTCGCCAAGGAGCTTGAAGAGTTAGGCCAACTTACGGGGCATGTTGAAGAAGCAAGCAAGGCTGCGGCCGCTTATCGCGCTGAGCTTATCCGATTGCGGGTTGAAAATGCTAAAAAATCAGAACCTAAGGTATTCTATCAACTCTGGTCGACCCCCTTGATGACAGTCTCTAAAAACAGTTGGATCCAACAGATCATCAGTGTGTGCCATGGACAAAATGTGTTTTACGATGCTGCCAGTGATTATCCGCAAGTCAGTTTAGAAAACGTCTTGCTGACCTTGCCCGAGGTGATTTTGCAGAGTGAAGAAGAAGGTAATGTGAAAGGGGTTGATTGGCGCCAATGGCCAGAAATTCCTGCCGTGAAGAAACAGCATATTTATCAACTCAATGCCGATTTATTACACCGCGCGACGCCCAGAGCTTTACTTGGCGTTCAAGCCTTATGTGATGCCTTGGATAAAGCACGTTAAATAAAACGCCTGACAGATTATTCCGTCAGGCGTTTAGTCAGATGTTGCTATTTTCTAAGTGTTTAGAAAGGCGCGTTGATGTCGACCACATTAATCAGCTTGTGGTTTACAAACTCTTTCAATCCTAAATCAATCAACTCGCGGCCATAACCTGAGCGGCGCACGCCACCAAAGGGTAAGTCGGCCTTGACCATAGTTGGATGATTGACAAACATCATGCCTGTGGAAACCTGCTTAGCGACCGCCAGCCCGCGTTGGGTGTCGGCGGTAAACACTGAGCCACCCAATCCAAAAGGCGAGTCATTGGCGATGGCAATCGCTGCTTGCTCATCCTTCACTCTGTGGATGCTGGACACTGGGCCAAAGAATTCCCAATAGTAGGCTGGGTTATCTGGCGTCAGGTTTGTCAGTATTGTTGGCTGCACAAAGGCGCCTTGCTGCGGCACTTTTGGCCCCACTTCGGTCGCGGTTGCGCCGTGTTTTACGGCATCACGGATCTTCTGCTTCAACTCATCGGCTGCACCTTGGGAAGACAGCGGTGCCAGCGTAGTGGCCGAGTCCATAGGATCGCCTGCTTTTAGCGCTTCGATCCCCTTGATATAACCCTTCATAAATTCATCGTAAATGGCTTCAACTAAGATCATCCGCTTAGATGATGTACAGACCTGTCCCGCGTTCCAGTGACGGCCAAACACAGCCCAGTCGATGGTTTTAGGCAGATCGGCATCTTCAAGTACGATAAAGGCATCTGCGCCACCCAGTTCTAGGGTGGATTTTTTCAGTGCCTTACCCGCCAGTGCGGCAATGATCGATCCCGCATCTTCTGATCCTGTGAGCGCAACACCATGCACTTTGGGCGAATTGATGATCTGTTCTATCTGCTCTCGGGTGGCATACAGATTTTGGAATGCACCTGAGGGCAGTCCGGCATCGCGCATTAAGCCTTCAAAGGCCGCAGCGCACTGGGGCACGTTGGATGCATGTTTGAGTAGTAAGGTATTTCCGGCGGCAAGCTGCGGCGCTAAGATGCGCGCAATTTGGTAGTAGGGAAAGTTCCAAGGTTCGATAGCCAATAATACGCCCAGCGGCTCATTAACCAGTATCGCTTCACCTTCGGCGGGATCGGCAACCGGCAGTTTTTGCGGTGCTAGCAGTCGCTCGGCATGTTCGGCGTAGTATTCGAAAATTTGCGCCGATAGTTCGACTTCAGCTTCGGCTTCTGCTGTGACTTTGCCCATTTCTAAGGTCAGTAGATTGGCGTATTTGGACTTGTTGTCTCTGAGGATCTTCGCTGCCTTAGACAGTATTGCGGCCTTGTCGGCAAAGGGAGTGGTTCGCCAGCTTAAAAATGCCTGATGGGCGGATTCTATCGCCTGTGTGACTTCGGTATCTGTTGCATTTGGAAATTCTTTAATGAGCTTTCCCGTAAAGGGATTGGTTGTTGCATAAGCCATATGTGCCTCCAAGCGTTTAACAAATAGAGCGTAAATGCCAGCTTTGGCATCGAGGGTGGAAATGTCTTGTTTGTTGTGGACTCCCTTGCCATTGATTATGTGGCAAGGAAGCCTAGGATGAACGGTAAACTCGTGTGGCAGCAGGAACTATTTTAGTGGCATTAATTAATAAAATCAGATGGTTGCTACCTAAGGTGTACACGTCATATTGTTACGGTTAACAAGCTTCAGCTGTTTTATAGCGTTCAGCCATGGCATTGGCGGCTATCATGGCTTGATAGACGTCATCTGCGGTTAATTTCATCGGCATATTGCCCATAGTATCGCCCTCAGCACAGGCTATCTCAGCCACTTTGCGCCATTCGGTCTCGATAAAGGTTTTCAGCCCTAAATCTGCGAGTGTGAGCGGCAGTCCCGCCGTTTTGATGATGCGGATAACGTTATCGATTTCGGCTTTGGGGGCATTTTCGAGCACGAGCTGAGTTAGCAGCCCAAAGACGACTTTCTCGCCGTGCTGAGCTTTATGTAAGTCTGCCACCGCTGACATACCATTGTTTACGGCATGGGCGGCGGCTAACCCGCCTGCTTCTGCACCAACACCACTGAGATAGATGGTGGCTTCAATGGTTTGCTCTAGCGCAGGTGTGACTATTTTGTTTTTAACGGCGTCCATAGCAGCTTCAACATTTTCAGTCAGTAACTGATAACAAAGTTGGGCCAATCCCAGCCCTGTGCGGGAAGGCTTTTTCAGGACTAGGTTGACGCCATCTGATTGATAGCAGGCACGAGCTTCAAAATAGGTTGCCAGTGCATCGCCTATGCCTGCCGCAAAAAATCGGGCCGGAGCCGCGGCGATAATAGCAGTGTCGGCAACGACAGCATCTGGGTTCTGTGGCAGAAACAGATAGCGTTCAAACTCACCTGTTTCGGAGTAGATCACTGCAAGTGCAGTACAAGGCGCATCGGTTGAAGCAATTGTGGGGTACAAGATGACAGGCCGTTTTTGATAGAAAGCGACGGCTTTGGCGGCATCTAAGGTTTTTCCACCGCCAACTCCAACAATAACGTTGGTATGATGCTGTTCTGCCAGCGCGCCTAAGCGCTTTATCTCGGCTTCGCTGCACTCATAGTTGAATTTTTCGAGGTGGCTGCTGATCCCATTTTGATCTAGCCCAGCGACCGCTTCATTCTTCACACGGCTGAGGATAAATTCATCGCAGATGATAAAAGCATTGTCACCAAAGTCCTTAACATAATCATGCATTTGAGCTAATAGGCCCTTGCCGATAATGAATTTTTTAGGGGAAGTGACGGTACGTGGAACGACAGTGCTCATAGAGCCTCCTTTGCACTTATGACGGTTATCCTTTTATTCTTACCCTAGCATACGCCTAAATTAATGTCATAGCATGAATGGTGGTAATGTTTTTATTACTAAGCGTAAATTACTACTTTAGTGCTTAATTGTTAGATTAATAATGTGGTTTATTGTTTTATTATTCGAGTTAAATGCTTTGGTTTGTCTCTGGTTTAAGGAAAGGATAGGGCTCAGAGAGCGAGGCGATCTAAGCGGGCGAAGAGATGTAATATCTCAAAAAAAGCGAACGGTGGATTGTGCGAATAACGGTAAACGTCTGCTGTCTAAACACAGGATAGTCATTAATGTAATGGGATTTTATTACCTTAAACTCGTCCCAAGTCTTGCTCGGTGTTCATGCTTTATGTGATGCTCTGTACAGTCGTTCATTGGTGTCATAGCGAGTGAAATCGTCGGCTGAGATAAAAGACCAGTAATCAAGGAGTGAAGATGACACAGCAGAATGCGTTAGGACAATTGGTCAGTAAAGGTACGTTAATATTCTTTTGTGGCAAAATGGGCTCAGGTAAATCAACCTTATCGCGACAACTTTCTGAGGCCGAAAACTGTATTTTAATCTCGGAAGACGCATGGCTGGCGGCGCTATACCCCGATGAAATTAAAGATTTTGATACTTACTTGAGCTATTCCGCTCGCCTTAAGCCTTTGCTTAAAAAGCATGTGCAGGAACTGCTCTGTTCGGGTGTTTCTGTGGTCATGGACTTTCCCGCGAATACTATCAATCAGCGCCTGTGGTTTCGAAGCATTTTTACTGATTGCGCCGCCCATAAACTTATTTATCTTAATCACAGCGATGCGCTTTGTTTGAGTCAACTCGATAAACGCAGACAAAGCCACCCTGAGCGCGCCATGTTCGATACCGAGGCGATGTTCTGGCATGTGAGCGGTTATTTTCAGCCGCCGACTCTGGATGAAGGCTTTGTTCTTGAGGTGATTGAAAGCTAAATAGTTGAAAGCCAAGTGACTGAAAGCAAGTGACTGAATAAAACAATAGGAAATATCATGTACCAAGTGCTTGAAGGCGTTGTTTCTGCCAATGATTTTGTTCGCCTACGACAGATTTCTGGCTTAAGCCCTAGACCATTGGAGGGTGCCATCAAGGCCTTGCCAAGGAGTTTATATGGCGTGCAAATAAAGCTCGCCGAGCAGACTGTGGGCATGGGGCGTGTGGTTGGTGACGGCGCGCTCAACTTCGAAATTGTCGATATCGCAGTGGATCCTGAGCATCAAGGTAAGGGATTAGGGCGGCTTATTATGCAGCACATCATGGCTTATCTAGATCGTGAGGCTTTTGAGGGCGCGTATATTACCCTGATGGCGGATGTGCCTGAACTCTATGAAAAGTTTGGCTTTAAATTTAGTCGTCCCGCAAGTGAAGGCATGTATATGGTGAAATAACGCCGCTAACCAATACACTTGTAACTTAGGCACTTATAGCTGTAGAACTCAAACAGTAGAACTTAAAACAACAATCAAAGGAAGATTACCCCATGAATACCTTACTTATTTGCTTATTTGTCGCCATGTTATTGCCATATCTTGCGAAAGGTCCCGTGGCTTGGGCGATGGCAAAGGCGGGTGGTTACGATAATAATCATCCCCGTGCTCAGCAAGCACAGCTAACCGGTTTTGGCGCTCGCGCTTTAGCGGGACATCAAAATGCCTTTGAATCATTGCTGGTGTTTGGCCTAGCCGTATTAGTGGTGATTGCTACCGGCAAAGTGAATCCCACCACTGAGTGGCTCGCCATCGTCCATGTCGGCGCCCGCTTTGTGTATCACATCCTCTATCTTGCCAACAAAGGCACCTTAAGATCCCTCACATGGTTTGTTGCCATCTTCAGTGCTTTCGGGATTTTATTTCAGGCTTTTTAAGCTTGGATATTAAAGGACCTGCGCCAGTTTTTTGATACTTTCCCGCAGATCATCAGGCGTATGAGCGGCATAGCCCAGTAAGATAGCTTGCCTTGGATAGGGCGCTTGGCAATATCGAGACAAAGGCTGTGCCCCCAAACGTATTTGGCGGCATTTGTTGATCACTTCCTCTTCGGTCAAGTCGCCCTTCAGCCAACACACGAGGTGAATACCTGAGTCTGAGGTTTGAACGGACAATTTTTCGGGCAGATACTGCTCAATTGCCGCAATTAACGCCGCTTGGCGCGCTAAGCAGGCTTTTCGCACTCGGCGAACATGCCGCGCGTAATGTCCTTCGGCGATAAACAACGCTAATGTTGCTTGCTCTAGGTGAGCCGTGTGCGTATCGGCATAATATTTTGCCAACTGGAAAGCCTGTACCAGTTTAGGGGGGACCACTAAAAAGCCGAGTCGCAATTCGGGCAGCAGCATCTTGGAAAAGGTGCCAGCGTAGATCACCCTTTGATGTTTATCGAGCCCCTGTAATGCCTGTATCGGACGGGCGCTATAACGAAACTCGCTATTATAGTCATCTTCTAAAATCCATTTACTCTGCTCAGCGGCCCAATCGAGTAAGGCCAATCGTCGTGGCAGACTTAGCATACCGCCGAGGGGAAATTGGTGTGAGGGCGCGGTAAAAGCCAGTTTCACTGCGGGCCACCGCTGGATCGCATCGGCAATATTTGTGCCCTCATCATCAACACTCACAGGACGAACTCGCATAGTTTGCGAGAGAAAAGCGCCTAAAGCCCCGTCATATCCAGGTTCATCAAGCCAGACTTCATCTCCCTGTTGGAGTAGTACCTGCGCTGTGAGGTTAATGGCCTGCTGAGTTCCATTGACTATGATGATCTGCTCAGGTGTGCAATTGAGGCCGCGGGTCGAACGCGCATAGTCACTTATCGCCTCACGCAGCGGCAAATACCCCTCGCTATGGTTTGATTTACCTAAGGTTTTACGCGATTGCCGCCAAACTCGGCCTAACAGCCGCCCCCAAAGTTGGTGCGGGAAAATATCAATACATCCGACGCCAATATTAAACATGCTATGGCTGTGGTCCGTATTCCCCTTCGCTTTCAGTCGCGCCATTTCTATTAACTGTGGATTAATTTCTAAATCGGAATCAAAGGCTTGAGCGCTTTCTCTGGCACGGTTTGGAATATCGATCAGTTCATCGGGAATGGTATCTGACACATAAGTGCCCGATCCCGGTTTAGTCAGCAGATAGCCTTCATCAATCAGGCGCTCAAACCCTTGCAGTACTGAGTTACGTGAAATCTGCATGGTTTCCGACAAGGCTCTGCTGGATGGGAGCTTCATTCGCGGGTGTAAACGTCCATCAAGAATGGCCTCTCTAAATGCATGATAAAGCTGATCTTTAAGGATGCCATCTTTGAGTTGCAAGTGAGGGAAATTGGATTGAGGTTTTTTCATTTGCTAACTGGTACTGTAAAAAATACAAAAAGTGTACCTTATGCGGTACCACAATTGAATCTAGAATCTTGCTTCAGTAAAACTGAGACCATTTACTTAATTTCAAGGAGTGCGCTAATGTCCAGCCAATCACTAACAGTGACCATTGATATGGTTAAAGAAACGGACTATTCACTCTGGTTACCACACTGGCGTGATTACCAGACCTTTTACAAAGTGGCGTTATCAGAAGCGACCACCCAAGCCACGTGGCGCCGATTCTTCGATGACCAAGAACCTATTTATTGCGCCGTCGCAAGAGAGGGCCAAAACTTACTCGGTTTTGTGCACTATGTTTTTCATCGTTCTACTTGGGCCGAAACGGATTATTGTTATCTTGAAGACTTGTTTGTTGCCCCAACGGCAAGGGGGCAACATGTTGGAAAACAATTGATTGAGTATGTAAAGCAAGCGGCCATTGAACACAACTGCGCGCGCCTGTACTGGCATACACAGGAAACAAATTTAACCGCGCAAAAACTCTATAACTGGATTGGTGAAAAACCGGGAGTCATTGAGTACAGAATGCCGCTGTAAGGAGGGGCCTTTAATAAATGCATTAACTGGTTAGCTTATTGATGCGTTTATTATCAGCGGCTTGATAGTCTAAACTCCTTTCAATCCTAATGCTAAAGGGCTTTTAGCATTAGGTTTTAATGCACGTTTTAATTGCGACTAATCGCAGCGATCACCGCATCGGTCAGTTCCCAAGTATTTGCCGTTCCGCCCATATCGCGGGTTAAAGACTGCTTATCTTTCAATACGCTTTCTATCGCGCTGAGTATCAGGTCGTGCATTGCGCCATAACCTAAATGTTGCATCATCATAGCGCCTGCCCAAATTGTCCCTAAAGGATTGGCAATACCTTGGCCTGCAATATCCGGCGCCGAACCATGTACCGGCTCAAACATCGACGGAAATTCCTTGCTTGGATTGATGTTCGCCGAAGGGGCAATGGCAATTGTGCCAGTGCACGCAGGGCCAAGATCAGACAGGATATCGCCAAACAAATTTGAG
The DNA here is from genome assembly GCF_025654465.1 of Shewanella sp. SM101. Classification (NCBI taxonomy): domain Bacteria; kingdom Pseudomonadati; phylum Pseudomonadota; class Gammaproteobacteria; order Alteromonadales; family Shewanellaceae; genus Shewanella; species Shewanella sp. SM101. The sequence goes on along the minus strand of NZ_JAKKRH010000042.1, from coordinate 15,238 downwards.
CCAACAACCACGTCAAAATGCTCGGGTTTCAGCACGAAATTTGCCGTCAGAATATCGATATGATATTGGTCGACCTTAACATTTGGATACTGTTTTGCCATTTCCCCGACGCGACTATCCCAATAGGGCATAGCGTGAAATATGCCATTGGATTTGGTCGCCGAGGTTAAGTGCTTTGCTTTGCGGCTTTGGGCTAAATCGAAGGCATATTTTAAGATGCGATCTGTGCCACGACGGGTAAAAATGCTCTGCTGGGAGACTATTTCATGTTCAGTGCCTTCATATTGAATGCCGCCGACGGCGGAATATTCGCCTTCCACGTTTTCACGTACTACATAAAAATCGATATCGCCGGGCTTTTTACCCGCGAGTGGGCAGGGCACGCCTTCAAATAACCGAATAGGCCTAAGGTTCACGTATTGCTCAAAGGCTCTGCGGATCGGTAGTAGCAATCCCCAGAGTGAAATATGGTCGGGAACGCCTGGAAATCCAACAGCGCCTAAGTAGATGGCATCAAAGGATTTTAGTTGCTTAAGTCCATCCTCTGGCATCATGCGACCGGTTTTATGGTAGGTTTCACAGGACCAGTCGAAGTAGGTCCACTCAAACGCCACACCTAAGATTTTTCCTGCGGCTTCGAGTGTGCGTATCCCTTCGGGGATCACTTCAGTACCTATGCCATCTCCGGCAATTACGGCGATTTTTACCTTAGACATCTTCGACTCCAATAGGGGATTCTGCGTTTTTAGTATGTTATTCCATATTCGTATCGTGTATGAATAGGCTAAATGTTTTGTTAAGGATTACGAATCGTGAGTCAACTGCCGCCACTTGAAGATTTACGGGTCTTTGTTATCGCCGCAACAAGCGGGGGATTTACAGCCGCTGCGGAGCAATTATCTTTTTCTCCAGCGTATGTGAGTAAACGCATTGGTCTATTAGAAAAAGCGCTCGGAGTGCGCTTGTTTCTGCGTTCTGCCAGACGTGTCAGCCTCACCTTAGAGGGCAAGATTGCCTTGGAATGGTCCGAACGTTTGCTCGATACAATGGAGCAAATGAGCCTTGAAATTAGCTTAGAGCAGCAAGTGCCACGGGGGCGATTACGTATCGCAACTAGCACAGGATTTGGCAGCCACTGCATTGCACCGATTATTTCAGACCTCGTGTTCCACTATCCCGAATTAGAAGTTGATTTAGAGTTGCTCGATCGCCCCGTCGATCTGGTCTCTGAAGGTTTTGATCTGGAGATCCGTGTCGGTGGCGAATTGCCACCGCAAATGATTGCTAAGCGTCTTGCGAGTAATTATCGGGTATTGGCGGCGTCGCCGACCTATATCGACACGCATGGCATGCCAAACAATCTCGCGGCATTAGCCGAGCATAAGTGCATAGGGATCCGCGAGCGCGATCAAAACCATAGAGTGTGGCGATTGGAAAGTACGGCTGGCATAGCCTCGGTTGATTTAGCGGCTTCCTTGATGACCAACAATGGCACTGTCGCTAAGCAGTGGTGCCTTAAAGGCCACGGTATTATGTTGCGCTCCATCTGGGATTTACAGCAAGATTTCTTAAGTGGCACATTAGTCAGAGTACTCCCCGAGTATCATCAATCCGCTGAAATTCATGTAATTTATGCTTCACGATTAGAAACGTCTGCCAAACTTCGCACCTGCGTCGCCTATCTTGAAGAGGCTTTACCTCGTTTTGCTGGCACTGGAATAAGTTGATTTTATTTCGCCAACCTCTATTGGCGAGTGAACGCTCGCTATTTTTATATTGAGTTTAAATAAATCAAGATGTTGGATTTAATTGCTGACATTGGGTCAAGAGGCGGCCAGGAAGGCGCTCGTCCTATTCTCTTTAATAAAATGATCGTAATCGGCCATTTTGTATATCTATTAAGCAAACTGTCAGGTTTTTACTGTTACCTTACGCCCCCGATGTATTGGCTAATCCCATTGCTACCGTTTTACCTTAGTTAAAGAGATACCATGTTTATAAAGTTTAAGCTTCCCGTTGCTATGCTCGCACTCATTGCTTTGTCTGTTTTATGCTCTTCGGTGTATGTGCAAGAAACGCTAGCGACTAAGCTGATTTCGAATAGGCTGCCAGTTGATGCTCTTGGTTTTCAGTCACAGACGGCTTCCAATCCTTTAGTTGCCAGTCAGAGTGCTCAGCATCATATGCAGAGTTTGCCAAAACTGATGACGACTTCCTTGGTGCAAGCGAATCAAGGTGCTGTTGCCAATCGAACGGTTGCTGAACATTTCTCATCCCCAAAAATGCTTGAGCAGTCATCCTTAGACAATCCAGAGTCTAAACAACTGAGTCTGAATATCAGTTCTCTCGATGAACTCATGGGCTTGTTTGACTCGCTTGATTACACGCCAGAAAGCTTTCGTGATGGTAATAAATCGGTCCCTAGGTTGACCTTTGATGCCGTGGGAGAGGGCTGGAGTTCAGTGTCAAGCCAACTCCCAGTGAAGCAAAAGAAAATGGTGTTTCTTAGAATGATTGCCCCTTTAGTCTTATTGGCGAATGAGAAAATTTTACAAGAAAGACAGGTCATTATGTCTGCCCCCCTCGATGATATTGCGTTATTAGCCTTAGGGGTAAAGTACAAAGTAATAAGCACTGAAGATAAACCGCTGCTAGAAGCCCAAAGACAAATGCTACTTGAAAGGGTGGATATCCTGCCACCATCGTTAGTGTTAGCTCAAGCGGCAAAAGAAAGCGGTTGGGGCACATCGCGATTTGCCCGTGAAGGTAATGCATTATTTGGGCAGTGGGATTTCAAGGGTAATGGTATGGAACCTAGGCAGAAGCGCCAAGGTTTAGGCAATTATGGTTTAGCACGATTCGATACACCATTTGCTTCGGTGGAAGGGTATTTGTTGAATTTGAATACCCATAATGCTTATCAGAAGATGCGAGATTTTCGTGCCCAATCAAGACAAGCTAATCAAGCTGTGACAGGCTCTGCACTCGCAGGGACGTTAGACCGATATTCGGAGCGTGGGCACGCCTATGTTGAGGCGATTCGTCAGATGATCCGTACCAATAAGCTATATCTGGTGGATGATATTTATTTAAGTGATGACGCACCATTACATCTATTAACAAGAACAAACTAAGTGATTGGTAAAATAACCATTTTTACTTAGCCTGAATAAAGCGCACTTTAATTAGGCTTATATAGGCCAATTTAATCAAGGGCATCCGCATTACCCTATATCCCAATTTTAAACTTTGCCTTTTTGCTGGTAATTGTCTTCAAGGCCTTGAGTTAACCATTAGGATAAAAGGATAAGCAGTGCCTGATGTTCGATATTAATGTTTACCTTTCTGTAATCGCATAACTTCCATCTGTGTTATAGCGGATGATAAACCCCTTTTTCTCACCATCGTGGTAATACTTCAGGGACAGTAATCGATCCTTGTTATCGATTTCATATGTCCAGCCACGTTGCTCATTGTCGCTGTAATTGGACAGTGAATAACCGCCATCCTTCTTGTAGTGGATGCTGATTTGACTGTCTTGCCCCTGTTGATTATTTTGCAGCTTTTGGACATGCCCCTCTTCATCGAATTCATATTCTTTGATGAGGTTGCCATGATGGTAGTCAGAAAATTTGTATAATTTTCCTTTACTATCATAATAATATTGTTCCCCATGCTTAATTGACGGCGTATTTCTAAAGGGGGGATTCAGTATGTCCTTACAGTCATTGCTATAGGGATTTTCTCGCATTATGCACTCGTCCTGAGAGGGCTTGACGGGTAGGGTTTCGTCATATTCATAATGACTTAACTCCATAAGCCTATGATTGTGGTTAGGATCAAAAATAGCCTGCATGCCATGGTACTCACCTTTGCGATAGTTCCTAATGCCGCTAACGACATCCTGTGCTGAGTACCAAATACTCTGACCATCGAGCAGGCCCTGTTTATAATACTTATTGGCAAAGAGCACATTTTCATCGCTGATTAGTTTTTCTTCACCTTCACGTAATCCACTGAGATAAGTCACTTCGATCCGTGATTTCTTGTCAGTTTTAAATACCCAAGGGCCAGTGCGCTTGCCATCAAGGTAAGCCCCGTTACCCACATAGTTGCGGTATTCGCCAAGCGAGACTTTATCTACCCAAGGGCCATGTTTAATGCCGTTTTGATAGTGACCTTTATTGCCATTGCTCTCAAGCCATTCACCGTCTTTGACACCGTTGCGATAAATGCCTTTTTCAGACAATCGCTTATCTCCTGTGTCTGCGCCATATTCGGGCTCATAGATTTCATAGGGGCCATCAAGCACTCCTTGATTGTAATGGGCAAAACCGTAGTTATCTGCCTCATCGAACATGGACTGTGCAATCCATTTACCTTGCTTTTTACCGTCAAGATATTCACCTTCCCAATAGCTTGCTTGGCCGTCAGCCTCCATCCATTTACCGACTTTTTTGCCTTGTTTGTACTGACCATTCAACATGATATTGGCATTACGGTTATCGTAGGCGATATAGGGGCCATCGAGCACACCTTGGGCATAATGACTTTCAAGCGCAAGTCCAGCCCAAGAACCACCGAGATTCATATAATCATAAGCTGGGCCCGTTTTTGGGATCTCACCCTCACTACTGTTTAGCCAGTCCACATCATCGGCTTCAAAGACAACGCTCACCAACACAAAACTGCCCTGTTGTTCGCGATAATCATTGCGATAAAAGTGGGTCACTAAACTGTATTGATGCTCGCGGCCTTGGGCATCTTTATCTTTGCGGGTGAGGGGGTAACGTAATTTATATTCGTCCGCGGTTTTCACATCGGCGGGTAAACCTTTAGCATTGCGATAGCCGATTAAGGTTGGTTTGAGCTTGGTTGAACCATCGATAATCGCTTTAATGGCGGGATCTTCTATCGCCTCAACATCATAGGTCATGCGATATTGTTGCGGCGGAATTTGGTTTAACACTTTGCGGGTGTCGCTGACGGTAAATGACGATAACGTCGGGGCGACTTCATCCAGCACAACTTGAAGGCGTGGCAGCTTAGTGAGCTTTGAATCCTCAAAACCATAACCCCGTAAATGCTGACCATCAGCATCTTTAAGCATGACCACGACTTCTTTGTCGCCACCCTTATCAAAGTCATAGTAAAAAACTGCCACAATTTCAGCCGCACCATAATCATCAAGATGTACCCCGGGCGCATCGCCGTCGGACATTTCGCTCCACACTTGATTGTCTTTTTGGTGAAAATTAAGCCATTGGCCATTCGGTAAATCGACAGTGGGATGGACGGCTTTGCCCGCAGCGTTTGCCGCAGGAATAACCGTTAAAGAGGATAATAACATCATGCCCGCTGCAGTGAATAAACTGCGAATCGAAAGTTCCATTTAACTACACCTTTTACACCGATAACTTGCGCCTCATGCGCACCAGTAAACGGGCCGAATTTTATGCGAAGACAAGCACTTCAGGAAGTAGCTGATACAAAAAAGGCCGCAATAGCGGCCTGTTAAGATCCAACATTTAACAATCAGCGATGCGATATAGCATTTATTTCGTGGGTGTCTTTTAGGGGAATCATTTAGATTTCTTTGAAAACGGGTTTTAAAAGAAAATGAGCTAAAAATATTACAATAACAGAGGCTTAAATTTAATGGGGCACTGAAGCAGTGCTTCAATTTTGCTTTGTTTCGCTTGTTCTGAATCTACATTCCCAGTGGTGTAAAACGTTATTTCTGGATCGAGTATCGGGCTACACGTTTGGTGCTCGATTTTCAACAATGAGTGCGTTCGATTAGCAATGGCTAATCCAGAATCAATGACGGTAACCTGGTGGGGAAGGGCATTTTTGATTTCTGCATTGATAAGTGGAAAGTGAGTACAAGCTAGCACTAATACATCGGTATTAAACGCATCGGGTTTGTTAAAAATACGCTGAATTTCCTGGGTTACAATGTCGGGATCAAACCCATTGCTGAGAAGTTTTTGCTCTGAGGCGAGAACCAGCGCTTCAGAGTCTTCTACTAAAACCTTACATTCTGTGGCGAAATTTGTGATCAGCATCTTCACATAAGCTGAGTTCACCGTGGTGTGAGTGCCAAGTACCATCACTACCTTTGATTTTGATAACGAAGCGGCAGGTTTTATCGCAGGGACAACGCCGACAATAGGTATATTGAGTTCAGCACGAAGTAAGTCTAGCGCAATGGTACTCGCTGTATTGCAGGCGATAACGATAATATCGGGTTGAGTCAGTGCGCCTGCTTTGGATATAACGTCTAAAATTTGCTTTTTAAGTATATCGTGCGGCTTTTTTCCGTAAGGGAAAAAGCCAGCATCAGAGACGTAACTCAGCCGTATGTTGGGGATTCTCTTTTTTATTTCGGCCGCGACAGTCAGTCCACCTGAACCTGAGTCAAAAACTAATATTGAGCTATCCATTGCACCTACCTTCACATAATCAACACATTTAATTTTGCCATAGACACAGGAGCGTTAGTCGAATTGGCATACGGCTTCAAGAGGCGCATTTTGCTCTTTCAGCCTATTTTGATCAATGAGGATATGTTTGGTTAAGACTTTTTCGTAAACAAAAAATATTTTGGTGAGTTAATGCAATCTACCGCAGGGTGAGATCATGAATACTCAGTTTTGTCCGCAGTTTAGTTGGGATGCCAACTTAATCCTTCGTGCGTTTGTAAATATAGGTGGAGCTTTCATTCCGCATATCCATTCAGCACTATCATTCCACTGACACGCCGACTTTGGTTTTAAAATAGTCGTCCATGAGGGGTCGATGGCGGCATCTGCTGTATAGGACATACTAATGTCGCGATCACATGGATATGAATAAGCGACCATGCCACGGACGGTCACTTCCATGATAGTGCTTAATTTGGTTAATTCCTGTGTATGTCTGATAGTAGATTGTTACCAAAATTTTTATGGCTGTCCGATCTTTTTTAGCGGCAATAGGTAAGCTTGTTGCTAATCAACTGATTGATTTTGTTCAGCAAGTTGCAAATGAGCGAGACTGTGCACGCTTGTGTTGGCATACACATGAGACGAATCACACAGCGCAAAAACTCTATGATTGGATTGGCCAAAAGTCGGGCATGATTGAGTATCAAATGCCACTCTAGCTGCCGCGACATCTATTATCTGTCGCTTGATGTGCTAAAAATTTAAATCCTAATGCTAAAGGCTTTCAGCATTAGGATTAGATCTCTATGCCTTTGGGCTGTCTTTCAATACCTTTTCTATCGCCTTAAATTCCATGTTGTAGAGGGAGTTATTAATCCGCTTTATTGAAACTGGAATAAGTTGATGTATTTCAAATATAAAAATCAAAGTCGTGTGGCTTCACCCCACACCCGACCAAAAGGGGAAAACGCCTGTTCCCCTTTTGGATATCCCCCGGCGTCCCTAGCGAAGTTACATGCATTGATTAGTGGCTTCGTGCTTATTCGAAAATAGCTAACGCTTCCGATGGTACATCCTGTACCCCGAAAGCTAGCTTGGCATCCATGCCAAGCTCACGCTATTTCCTTCAGCGCCCTTCAGTAACTTCGCAGGGGATGTTGTATTCCTTAGACTCTGATGTTCTTGGTCATGTATAAAGGCATAAAAGTTATGCCTATCGCAATTTTTGTCTTCACGAAGTTACACATTGATGGTTAAATAATTAATATACTGTTTATTCTTATATTATTTAATAATATGCTCTATAAATTCCCAATGGTATTAAGTTATTTTAGTCAAGATTTAATGCATTGTTTACATCGAATGATTTTATTATGTCTCTTAATAGTTTGCTTTTAGGGGTGTTGAGTATTTCATTTTTAAATTGTTTGACACCGTGCATTTGGAAAATGTATTTTTTAAATTCATCGGTTTTTCCATCTGTAATGTAATGCTGGTAGTCTGCAAATGTCTTTATTAATCTATTGACTTCATTAAGATCAATGCTTTCATATCTTCCTATTATCTCTAGATCTGAGAGTGTTTTATCGCTAGGTTTTAAATTGAGATTTTCAATTGTTATCGTTTCAGCTTTTAGAGTGCTAAGCGTTATTTTAGGAATTTTAAATGTATAAAGTTCATTGAAAGATTCTAAATATGGGTTTATGTGTGTTTCAGTTGTAAAGTTTTTATCTTGTTTAATGTTACTATTGCAATTATGACAAGATGGAATTAGATTGTAAAAGGATAATGCTAGGTATGGATATAATGATTTTGGATAAAAATGATCTAAAGAAAGCAACATCTTTCCTTTATCATTGCTCTGGATTATACTAATTGTTTCCAAATTACAATACGGACATGCTAAATTTATCAATCCGATGCTCTGGTATAGATTTATGCAAAAGTTAGAGCTTCGATATGTTTTATATTTAAATATAGATTCTGAAACTAAAACTCCAAATTTAGTTTGACCAGTAATATTACCATTGTCATTTAAGTTGTATAGATCGGTTTGGTTCAATATTGTATTTACTTCGTTAATTATTTTTCTATAGTTGCTAGGTGGTGATGTTACAATCTCTTTTATTTTTTAAGCCGCCATCAGTAATAAGGTAGTCATAGAAATCTACCTGTCTCTTTAGGGTAAGATGACAATTGTTAGCAAATTTTGATTTGTACTCTATGCTTTTAGATTGTTTTTTTAACTTTTCAATATTATAGTTTATTGAGTTAATGCTGAACTTATTTTCTTTGTTTTTAATTTTTTTGTTGAGGTGATTGTATAAGTCTTCAACTTTTGTGTTTAATAAAAGGCTATTATCTAACTTAAGTGCGGTTTGGATTTTAATCATGATTTAAAATCTCAGTGAGATTGTGATTAATTATCTTGTCACCAATTATTTTTTTGTAATATTCAACTTCCACCTTAATATTTGATGACCTATTAGGGGTATCAATTTCTTTTAACAAAAATTCAATTTTTTTCTGAGCAAAAGATCCTGTTCTTTTACCCCCAAGGAAAAATATATCAGAATATAACTCGTACAGGTTTGCGCCAAATGTCATTGATTTTGTTTGTATTTTAATTGACTTGGCTCTATTGTTTTCTGCTTTTAAAATTGTAATACATTGACTAGGTAGATCTGAAAGTAGGAAAGGTGAGTGAGAGGTAAGAACAAGTTGAATGCTTCCTGTTGATAAGCTTGGGAGTACGGTTACAAGTTTCTCAAAAAATTCAATTTGCCATTTAGGATGTAAATATAAGTCACCTTCATCAATTAAAACTATTGCATCATTCCTTGTTCTTTTAAGTTCGCAGTATATTGATGAGAATAATGTAAGATAAGCTGTATGGCCAGAGCTTAACCCCCACCATGCGAATCTTACAAGGTATTCTTTATCAAAAAGAACTACTAACTTATCAATGAAGTCTTTGTTTCTGTTATCGTTGTAGTCGATAAGGAAATTTATTGCCACTCCTGGTTTCTTTATTTCGTCATCAAGTACTTCAAATTCATTATTTTCAAGTTTTTTTATAATAAAATTAAGATCATAATTATTTGATAGGTGTTGGCATGCTGGGTGGTTAATGCATGCTTCAAATATTCTTTTTGAAGCATGCTCAGTTCTTTCTCGTTCTTCAAACAAAAAATTTTCTGTAACTAATTTGTGAATTGATTGTTCTTGAGAATTGGCGATTATCATTTTCAATAACTTAAAAATTATCGAGAACTTTATTGATGTAGAAAACTGACTACTTAAGCTTAGTTCTTTTATTTTTCTTTTAAGTAGCCGGGTAAATAGTGTAAGATTTTCCTTTATTAATTTATTGTCTACATACCCGACTCCTATTGAATAGTATTTCACCTCAATCAACAGATAGTCTGGTTGCTCTATTTCAAGCTTTTTGAATCTATCTGACTTAATAAATGAGATTTGGTTTGAAAACTTAAGAGTTTGATGGTCTCTACTGTTAATTGATATATTCGAAACTGACTTGTCAAAGTTTAACTGCCTATCATCTGATACGTTTGAAAAATAGATGACATTAATTCCATTTAAACCTCTATCATATCTCTCATTCGTTGCTTCGAAGTTATTTGATGCAGCAGACGTTTTGTTACTAAATTTTTGGTGTGATGTATAATAACCATTGTCTTCAGTTATGATTATGAAGTCTGATTTTACTCTGCTTTTTCCTCCTTTAAGAACCATACATATAAACTCAATGCAGTTACTTTTACCTGAACCATTTTCACCTATGAACGCTGAAACATCAGAGATTCCATTATAGAAAAAATTATCTGGTAGTTTGTTTTTATTTATTCGGCTAATCGAGTGCGTTGATTTTTCATAGTGAAACTCATGTTCACTTGAAAGATTAATTCCGAAGTTTTCTAAATTTCTAAACTTTTCTACCCATAAATAGCAAACTTTCATGAGAGTTCTTCCGTGACTATTTTTACGTTTATCATACTGTATGTAATGGGTATTTTAAAATGATAATGGTGTTTTAATCGTTCAAGAAACAAAATATGGGACGGGTGTAACTCTTTTCTGATAAGCAGCCAACACCTGAAGCTACAGGAATACACCAATTCCCTGCGAAGTTGCTGAAGGGCGTTGAAGGAAATAGCGTGACGCAGACAGGACGTCTGCGTAGCTTTCGGGGGGAAGGGACGCCCCATCGGAAGCGTTAGTTATTTTCGAATAAGCACGAAGCCAGTACCCAATGCATGTAACTTCGCTAGGGACGCCGGGGGATTTCCAAAAGGGGAATAGGCGTTTTTTCCCTTTCGGTCGGGTGTGGGGTGAAGCCCCACGACGTTGACTTTTATTTTAAAGACAATGATAAAAAACCAATCAGTTGGTTGCAAAACTCCACATGGCTTGAATCAATTCATCATTAATCTCAAACACCATCACTTCAAAGAGATAATCTTTAATCTCACTAATGCGTTTGCCCAACAACGATGGCTCAGCACATCGTTGTTAGACATCTACTGAATGTTACTTCGCGGTAATTGAGCCTTGAGTTCCTGCATCAGTATCAATCCACGAGCTGTCTTTATTCATGCTTGCATCAGGATAAATGGTGAACTCCACCATGCCTTGTTTGAATTTGATTGCGCCATCACTATGGCTCGATTTTACGTGTTTACCATTAACCCAAACCTGATTTTTATCATCGATTTGAATGTTGGCAACCGTCGCGCCTGAGCTGGCGGTTGCAAGCCATTGTCGGGCATTGGGAATGATTACCTTAGCGTCATCTGCGGTTTGGGACATGGCGCTTGCCTTAGCATTTTCCTCTTTGGTTTTGTGGATATCGCAGCCTTGGGCTTCTGACATTTGGGTGCAGCCAGAGCGCTCGAGTAACTTGCGATATTCATCGTTAATGGCGTAGCTATTTGCCGATATTAATAGTGCAATGCTTGCTGTGATGATGATTTTAGTGTTCATGAGTTCCCTCGTTAGTATCAAGTTGTGGATCGCTCATTGCTAGTTTGCAGTGTGAGCTGATGGTTAATTGTAGAGGGTGCTTAGTAATTTTCTATTGGGCAAAAGTACATTTAATTCTATGCCGGGTTTAGCCGTAATGACCACTGCTATTGCTGCTTACATTGCGGGGCATAAGCCATGCGCTGTTTACACGTAATCCTTGCGAGGTGATGCGTTAAAATACAGTTGATCACATCGATAAAATACTTTGCGTCTATTGGTTGATGCAGTTGCCCCGTTTGATCGACGTTTAGCGATTAATGCTCCAGCTGCTTTTCAAATTGTTCGAACAGAAAATCTAAGAATAATCGCAGTCGTTTGGGCTGATATTGGCGGCTGATGTATACCACGTTGAGGTCGGCACTTGAGACTGTGGTCGAGCTATTAAAGTTTTTCATGTAGCCATTTAAAACTGTCACTAAGCGTTGCTGATTAATGTCATTTTGCACATCGAGCAGTGATTTTAACGCGATCCCCGCGCCTTCTAATGCCCAGCAACGGATCACTTCGCCATCATCAGAAAACCGTTTTGGGGTGACAGTGACTGAGTTGCGACCTTCTTGGTCTTGAAAGTGCCAAGTTTTGAGCTCTTCATTACTGCGCAGCATAGCGAGGCAATCATGATGGCTGAGGTCTTGCGGTTTAACGGGAGTGCCTTTACGCGCAAGGTATTCCGGAGATGCGCACAGTACCCGTCGACTCGGTGCGAGCCGCCTTAAAATCAGATTACTGTCAGTTAAATCACCGTAGCGAATAACGACATCTATGCCCGATTCGGCAATATTAGACAAATTATCATTGAGATACAGATAGGGAACGATATCGGGGTAGCGGTCGGTGAAGGCGGACAAAATCGGCAGTATATATTGTTTACCTATATCTTTTGGCGCAGCAATTTTTAAGGTGCCTTTGACCTCTTTTACCCCATTCTGCAGCAAATTTTCGGTTTCTTTTACATTTTCGATAATCCCCAAGCATGCTTGGTGATACAGGGCCCCTGAGTCTGTGAGTGACAGATGTCGAGTGCTTCGATTGAGCAGCTTAACCCCGTAGCGATCTTCAAGTGCTTGTAAGCGCGCCGTGACGGTTGCTGGAGAAAGTCCGAGCTCGCGGCCCGCCGCTGCTAACCCTTGATGTTTCACTATGCTGATAAACAGCGCCATATCTGAAAATTTATCCATTTTCACTTCTATTATTTGTCTGAGCTGAATAATGAATTCATATATTAATCAATTATCAAAATATGTCGAATGAATATACTGGCTCTACTAACCAATCAGCAGTACAGAGAGTAGTCACATGAGCAGCCATATCAGTAATCAGATTAGCAATCAGAGCAATAGCGATAAAGCTGTGGTTGTCATCATCGGCGGAACATCAGGAATAGGGGCTGCGCTTGCTAGGCAGCTAACGGTAGACAACCAGATTGTCCATGTCGCCAGTCGTCAAACAGGCGTAGATGTGGCGGACGAACAATCGGTAAATCGATTTTTTGAATCCATTGGTGCGTTCGATCACTTAGTGATCACCGCGGGTTCTTCTGCGCCAGCTGGCAAGGTCGTTGATGTCGATATTCAACAAGCTAAAGCGGCTTTTGACACTAAGTTTTGGGGTTCAATCAATGCTACAAAACAGGCGGTTCGTTACATTAAACAAGGTTGTTCTATCACACTAACCACTGGGATGCTGTCACGAAAAGTGGTCGCTAATACCTATGTTAAAAGCACAATGAACGCCGCCTTAGAAGCCTTTACTAAGGTGCTCGCTAAAGAGCTTGCCCCCATTAGAGTCAACGCCGTTAGCCCTGGATTAACAAGAACCGGGTCAATGCCAGCGCAAACGGCGATGTACGAACAAGCCAAAACCACATTGCCTGTGGCAAAAGTGGGTGAGCCGAGTGATATCGCTATGGCCTATTACCTTGCCATTAACAACAGCTTTATGACTGGCGCCATTATCGATGTTGATGGTGGCGCGCTGATTAACTAATGCGCTGAATAAATAGTGCTTTTACCCATGATTGCACCGAGCTGATAACACATCGCCGGTATGTTCCCTACACAAAATTTGAAATAAGCGAGATTACAATGAACAAGGAAAAAATGCCGTTACAAGTGTGGATACTAACGCTAGCAGCGTTTGCAATTGGCACCGCAGAGTTTGTGATTGCTGGTATCCTGCCACAAATTGCCACGTCTTTGTCTATTAGTGAAGGTCAGGCAGGGTATTTGATCAGCGCCTATGCATTGGCAATTGTGTTTGGTGGTCCCATCCTCACGATTTACTTGGCGCGGTTCAATAAAAAAACCGTACTGACCAGCTTAATGGTGCTGTTTATCTTGGGTAATTTGCTGTCGGCATTTGCCCCCAATTACACCTTGCTGATGATTAGCCGAGTGATTACCGGCTTAGTACAAGGCCCATTTTATGGCATAGGTGCCGTAGTGGCGACCAGTTTGGTATCTGAAAAAATGGCCGGACGTGCTGTGGGTCAGATGTTTGCGGGTTTAACCTTAGCTAACGTATTGGGTGTACCAGGTGGCACTTGGATTGGCCTGCAATTTGGTTGGCAAACCACCTTTATCACAGTCGCGATATTGGGCGTTATCTCAATCGCGTCTATCTTCAAGTTTATTAATGCGACCGGCCATGGTGAAGCGAAAAATGTTTCGGCTCAGCTGCGAGCGTTTAAAAATCCTATGTTGTTGATTAGTCTTGCTGTCACTGTGTTTGCTTGGTCCGGTTTTATGACTGTTTACGGTTATATTGCGCCAATTGCGATGCACATTACGGGCTTTAGTGAACATGCAGTAACGTGGATTTTAGTTATCGTCGGCTTAGGTTTGATATTGGGTAACACTTTAGGTGGGCGTTCATCGGATAAAAACCTGCAGAAAGCGTCGATGTTTTGGGCGATAGCCATGATAGTGTCGCTGCTACTGGTTGGTTTTGCGCTGGACAGCAAAGTGATGTTTGTGATTGCCGTTTTTGTCTTTGGTATCGCTTCGTTTGCTAATGTTCCTGCGATGCAGTTACGGGTAATGAATCACGGTGGTGAAGGCCAAGAGCTGGCAGCAACCGCTAATATTTCAGCCTTTAACCTAGCTAATGCGTTCGGTGGATTTTTAGGGGGGATGGTGCTGGATAGTCAGATGGGTGCAGGCATGATCCCTTATGCAGCAGTGATTGTCCCTGTGCTTGGCTTAGTGTTTATTTCGATGGTAAACAAACGTGAGACACGTGCCGCGAATGCTGTAGCTGTGCCTAGTATTTAAATGTGGTAGAAAGTCTGATTACTTCTGATATTGGCTGCAATTTATTTTAGCTAAAATGCTCAATGTAACTCATTGAGCATTTTGTATTTTAGGCTCAAATGTAGCTGACCTTTGTGATTCTGCAAGATTGATTCATCTATCGTCTATCTTGCTTAATTTATATTCGGACTAGACACACTTTTAAATTCCACTTAATAACTGGCCATGTTAAGCATCAGAAATATGCCAACTCCCGGCGAAGCTACTAGGGTCTGTTGATCTTTCGAGAGTAATTTTTAGACAGCATGGCAAGACGTTATAATTTGCTTCGCCAAAAGTAACCATAACCTCAAGCCATGCCAAGACTTATGCTAACCGATGCACGCTGGGAAAAGCTATTTCATTTAATGAAAAGCACAGGCCGTGTTTATGACAAACCTGAACATAGACAAACATTCGAAGGTATTCTTTACCGCCTTAGAACAGGTATCCCTTGGCGAGATTTACCTAAAG
>NZ_JAKKRH010000041.1:0-40167 GCF_025654465.1 Shewanella sp. SM101 | reverse complement strand
GCCAGTCAGCCCATGGGTTAAATAGGCGGTGACCCAGCGATTGACACTGGTTCTACTGACCTTAAGCATGCTTGCGATGGCGGTACGAGAATGACCTTCAGTGAAATGGAGTAAGGCAAGATAGCGCATACGTTTGCGTGCACTTTTCTCCGATTTTACTAAGGCTGCGATGTGGGGATGATTCATATTTTGTATGATTAAAAACTGATGACCAATTAGATCACATAATTAATATAATTGGTATAATTAGCAAAATATATCCATTCCCGAAAGCCCAACTGAGTCATCCTCTGTAGCTCCTCAATGCATTTAGGCTATCGAGCATTACATAACAATATCGCCATACCTATTGAAACAACGATTTGCCAATGTGTGCTGCCTCGGCCATTACTACGTCTGCTCTATCGGATTCAATTTGATTCAAACGGTTGCTGTCTGATGGCCCTAGGACGTGTTCCTGTAGTCGCCCAAAGCCATGCTACTTCATTTTCAAAACGATTGAGGGAAAGGATAGATAAGCGCACAGATGCAGCAAGGTGCGCTTAGGAAGGGGGGGCTACTGGTTGTGCTCAGAATGTTTGCGATGGAGAACTTCAAGTAGTTCATCTTCGAGTTCGAAGCGTGTTTCCATGTTATGGGCGAGCTCAGATAGGTCTTTATCGAGTTGATATAATACGAAATCGTCTTGTGTTTCCGCATATTTATCGTTGAAATCTAATGCTGCATTCGTGGTTGGCGTGATTTTGGGCAATACTTGTTGCGCGAGCGTTTTGCTTGATTCGCCATATTCACTGCAGGCATTAACGACTTTATCATAGACCTCGAAATGTCCTTCGGAGACATAGTCAACTAATAAGTCACAGAAAGATTTAACATGTTCGAACGAGGGAAGTGATTTTTCTGATTTACTGTAAGGAGGAAGCCCAGCAATTTGGCAGTAATGCACTAACAGTTTTCGACGGTTTTTTAGCCATTGATCAATAAGCTTATTTGAACCGCCCCACTTCTGTTCTGCTTTTTCGAGTTCTCTCAGCATGATGCATTCCATTTAAGTGCCAGCACATAACTCTAATGTAGGGACAAGTTGCTAATCGATCAACTCTTTTCATGCGAATTTGCGAGAATGACGAAATGGACAAACCAGCTGTTTCGTATCGAAAAATGCAAATAAAAAGCCCAACGATAGAAACCTATCGTTGGGCGAGTAAAGTTTATAGCAGGCTCGATGCGACGAGCTTCTTGATTGTTCTTGCTAGCGCAGACTTTTTATACCAAAGGCGGGGAACCGGCGCAACTTTTTTCTGTCTGAGTGTGACTTCGTTACGAATAAATGAGCAGTATGTTAGCTGGGTAACATTTTCCGGTTTATGCGGTCAAATCGACGCCAATGATGGGGAATAGCTCACATAAATTTGCACATAAAGGTTACATTATTCGCGTAAATGCTAAACTACCGACCCAGCGGATCTCAATAAGACTAGGAACCAAGCCCAATGGCAGAATTAAAGAATGATCGTTATTTACGCGCCCTACTAAAAGAGCCTGTCGATGTGACCCCTGTGTGGATGATGCGTCAAGCTGGCCGTTATCTTCCTGAATATAAAGCCACTCGCGCTCAAGCGGGTGACTTCATGTCTTTGTGTAAAAATCATGAGCTTGCCTGTGAAGTCACGCTGCAACCTTTACGTCGTTATGATCTTGATGCGGCGATTTTGTTTTCCGATATCCTAACTGTACCCGATGCTATGGGTTTAGGTTTGTATTTTGAGGCGGGTGAAGGCCCACGTTTCGAGCGCCCAACAGACACTATCGATGCGATCAAAAAGCTCTCAATTCCTGATCCAGAAGATGAGCTGGGTTATGTGATGAAAGCCGTTAGCACTATTCGCCGTGAACTTAATGGCGCAGTGCCGTTAATTGGCTTTTCTGGTTCACCTTGGACCTTAGCGACTTACATGGTTGAAGGTGGTTCGAGCAAAACCTTCGAAAAAATTAAGAAGATGGCTTACGCTGAGCCAATGGCATTACACATGCTGTTAGATAAATTAGCCGATTCAGTGATCTTATACCTGAATGCTCAAGTTGCTAACGGTGCGCAATCTTTGATGATATTTGACTCATGGGGCGGTGCGTTATCGCATTCTGCTTACCGTGAGTTCTCTTTGCGTTATATGCAGAAGATTATTGATGGTCTGACACGCTTTGCCGATGGCCGTAAAGTGCCTGTGACTCTGTTCACTAAAGGCGGTGGTTTGTGGCTAGAAGCGATGGCAGAAACTGGCTGTGATGCACTAGGTTTGGATTGGACGGTAGACATTGCCGATGCCCGTCGTCGTGTAGGCCATAAGGTTGCATTGCAAGGCAACATGGACCCATCCATGTTGTATGCGCCAATTCCACGTATCGAAGAGGAAGTTGGTCATATTCTAGCGGGTTATGGTGAAGGTACTGGCCATGTATTTAACCTAGGCCATGGTATTCATCAGCATGTCGATCCAGAACATGCTGGCGCCTTTATCAAGGCGGTTCATGCACAATCAAAGCAATACCATAAGTAATTTTTGGTTTGCGAAACAGGCCCGCTTGCGGGCCTGTTTTATATCCGACATTTGAATTTGATAGCGTTGGAGCTTCTGGCGAAGATATCTTTATGGATTAGCGTATGCGGTGGTTTCTATCGTCTGCGAGCTTAATGAGTCTTACTTTTAAACAACGACTTAAATACCCTATATTCACATACTGATTATGTGTGAATTATCTTGATAAAAAAGTAAAATTTATAATCGTTTAATTTATAAATTTTAATTTAAATCAAAGGTATAAAATTGATTTAATTGCATGAAAATGTCTACTTTAGCAACGACTAAAGCGAAGTGATGTTTAATACTATTCGCAAATAAGATATGTTGCATGGCGCAGTGAAGGATTATGTAAGGCCGTCAATCAATTTAGTCATAACAAGCCGTGGTAAGAGATGCACATTGGCAAGAAAATAATGGTATTTATTGCGGGCTTTTGTCTCCCTGCGGTGGTAATTGTCTCCTATTGTCTTGGTTATTGGTACGACCATCGCGTCGAGCTATTACGTCAAGATAGTGCTAACCGTGAGCTTGCCAATATCCAGCAGCAGTTTCAAATTGATGTCGATCGCTTAACCTTTCTCACTAATATTTATGCCTTACCTTTGTCTCAATTAGATGAAGACCAACTTAAAAAGCTTGAATCCTCGTGGCGCGATAGCTCAATGTCAGCCAATCTGAGTTGGTATATTCTACGGCAGGGTGAATTGCACCCTTTTTTCCCCAATGAACGTCCCTTTGAGAATGATAAGTTACGAGAAATCGCCAGTGCTATTGTCAGTGCCGATAAGCCCAGTGTTGCTGGCGCTTATTTGATGGGCAAGTATGCTTATGTCGTTACTTCCGTGGCTTCTGCGCCCAATGAATCTGTGCTGCTGGTACGCCAACTGACTGATAAAGACTTACTGGAATATGCTCAGGCCTTATTGGTGACTAAGGTGAGCATGAGTCATTCTCGCGACGTTACGCCAACAGACTGATAAAGACTTACTGGAATATGCTCAGGCCTTATTGGTGACTAAGGTGAGCATGAGTCATTCTCGCGACGTTACGCCAACAGTTGATGGTGTGCACAGTGACGCGATTAACATTCCAAGCCTGCTAAAAGATAAGCCTGTCTACCTGCAAGTACTGTTTTCCGATGGTCCCTTTAGGGAGGTTAAATTTCAACTCGATTGGGTATCGCTTGGATTTATTCTCTTTGGTGTGTTTATTGTTGGTCTTGGTTATATTTGGCTGCGTTCGGGCTTACTCAAACCCTTTAAAAATCTGATGCATCAATTGGCGCTGGTCGATCCTATGTCCAGTGTCTATCAACCCGTTACAAGCGAGGGTAATGAAGAATTAGAAGTGCTCGCCAGCCGTGTTAATAGCTTGCTGGCAAGAATTTATCAGCAAAAAGAACGTGCGAAAATCACCTTAGAATCCATTGCTGAAGCGGTGATTTTGACCGATGTCGATGCCAACGTGATTTATATGAATCCGCGGGCCGAGTTGCTTCTCGATGTTGCTAGTTGCTATGCCATAGGTCAGAGCCTTGCGAGTCTGTTAAAGGCTGGGGAGCAGTTGAATCAGGCGGTTTTTACCTACATTCGTCTCGAAGAATCAGCGCCGCAGGTCGAGAAAATCAAGCTATTAACTGCTTCGCCTCGGATTATGGAGCGCAGTATTAGCAATCTGCGCAATCACGATAAAGAAATTGTTGGTACTGTCGTGGTATTGCGGGATATCACTCAAGAAGAGTTGCTTAAACACCAGCTACAAAAAAGGGCAAATTTCGATAGCATTACAGGGCTGCTAAACCGTCAGGCATTTGATGAGCAGTTACCCCAATTTGCCGCCTCAGCTAAAACCATCGCCGTTTGTTACCTCGATTTGGAGCAATTCAAGTTGATTAACGACAGCTGTGGCCATACTGCAGGCGATCGTATGCTTGCTATGGTGGCCAAGGCAATGCAGGCTTGTCTTGGGTCACAGGAGCTATTGGCGCGCCTTGGTGGCGATGAGTTTGGGTTAGTGATTTGTAATCGCAGTGCCTTATCTGTGGCGCAATTACTGAAGCAAATGATCGCGCAAGTCTCCATGCAAGTGTTGAACGATAAAAACTGTAATTATAAAGTTGGTCTCAGCATAGGTGTCGCTTTTGGTCGTGCGCCCTATATTGATGCGCAAGAATTATTGAAAGACGCGGACATTGCCTGCATTGCCGCTAAAGCTAAGGGGGCTAATCAAATTCATTTTTACGATGATAAAGATAAAGAACTCACCTACCAAAGAAATGCGCCTAAGTGGGCGGTACGTATCGCGCAAGCGATTGAAGAAAACGAGTTGATCCTGTATTACCAACCGATCCGCGGACTAGGCAGTGGTCCGCAGCGACAACGAATGGAAATTCTGTTACGAATTCAAGAGCCCTGTGGCCGCATTTTGGCGCCTGCGCAGTTTATAGCCGCCGCAGAACGTTTTAAGTTGATGCCTGATATCGATAAAGAAGTCATCCGCAAAGCTTTTTTATGGTTGTCTTTGAACCCCGTGCTTTGGCCTGATCATTGTATTTCGATCAACCTTTCGGGCAATAGTTTAGGTGCCGAAGGTATGGTGGAATATATCGCCCAGCAGCAACACATTTTTGATATTCCAAGCCAATGTATTTGTTTTGAAATTACTGAAACCACCGCGATCCAAAATCGCAATCGTGGTATGGAAATGTTGAAGCAGTTACGTAAACTCGGTTTTTCATTTGCACTGGATGATTTTGGCAGTGGTTTTGCCTCTTATGGTTATCTGCGTGAGCTGCCGGTGGATTATGTCAAAATCGACGGCTGTTTTATTAAGAACCTCGCCGTGAATGCTAAAGACTACGCCATCGTTAAATCGATTCAGGATGTTTGTCGGGTTATGGGAATCGAGACTGTTGCTGAATTTGTTGAGAATCAGGATATTATTGACAGGTTGTTGAGTATAGGCATTAACTATGCGCAAGGTTATGCGATAGGGCGCCCGCAACCCTTAGCTAATTATCGTGAGCAATACGAGATGAGGCTTGCACAACGCGCGTGAAGGATTGCGCTTTTAGCGTGATTATGCCAATTTAGCAAAAGGCGTAATTAACATAGCGATAACAAAGGAATGACTATGGATGGACTCACAGGCAAGGTCGTGATCATCACGGGTGCCTCAGAAGGTATTGGTCGGGCGCTCGCAGTGGCAATGGCGCGAATGGGCTGCCAACTGGTGCTCAGTGCGCGTAATGAAACACGTCTCGCCTCACTCGCTTTAGAAATCGCTAATTATGGTCCGCCTCCTTTTGTATTTGCCGCCGATGTCTCCAGCCCAGAACAGTGTGAAGCCTTAGTTGAAGCTGCAGTTGCGCATTATGGCCATCTCGATATTTTGATTAACAATGCTGGCATGACTATGTGGTCACGTTTTGATGAACTGACTCAGCTCTCGGTGCTTGAAGACATAATGCGGGTGAATTATCTTGGTCCTGCGTATTTAACCCATGCCGCGTTACCGCACTTGAAAGCCAGTAAAGGCCAAGTGGTGGTTGTGGCGTCAGTCGCTGGATTAACGGGCGTTCCTACTCGCAGCGGTTATGCCGCTTCTAAACATGCTGTGATTGGCTTTTTCGATTCTTTGCGGATTGAATTAGTGGATGACAATGTGGCCGTAACTGTCATTTGCCCCGATTTTGTGGTGTCACAAATTCACAAACGCGCCCTTGATGGTGCAGGTAATCCTTTAGGCAAGTCACCGATGCAAGAAGCTAAGATACTGACTGCTGAGCAATGCGCTAATATGATGTTGCCAGTGATTGCAACTCGAGGCCGTCAACTGATTACTTCACTTCGCGGTCGTTTGGGGCGTTGGCTTAAGCTGATCGCGCCAGGCTTAATCGACAAAATTGCCCGCAGGGCGATCGCCTCCGGGCACTAAAGTCTTTGCCACTACAAGCTATTTGCCACTCTTATTGAGATGCTTAATGATGGATTGTTCAGCTTCACTTTGAGTCGCTTTGTCCCCATCGATATCGATAGTCACAGTCGCGTTATGGCCCGTCATATCCTCTGCAATATGAAACCAATCTGGATGCCAGTAAAAGCTGGCTCCTTCTAGGGTTTGCCAGTTATGCACGCCTGATTTTTCACCTTGATAAATAAGATCTTTTATCGAATAACCCATATATTTACCCCATTAATTTCATGATTGTTAAAAATATAAGAAGCTAGATGGTGCACGTCATCTGAACCTAGGTATGTGCTTTACATCACATTTTCAGGCAAACATAAACCCCGCCAGAGCGAGGTTTATGAATAGAGTTAGTATCTTAGCGAGATTAAGATTTATTAGTGCAATTAAGGTTTAGCACACTGGGTTGGCGAACCCATGCCTTTCCACAGGGTTTTACCATCAGTGAGTGACAGGGGCACAAAGGTTAAACCTTGGCTCATATTGGCAGGTGGCAAGTCGGTTTCTAACTCATACATGCCCATGGGGATAGCCCCTGATGTGGCATTGGCGGCTGTTTGCGCGGCCGCAAGGCTTGAGTAGTGCAGGCCTAACATATCGAAATGGCTGCGCCAATCTTTGCCTGTGAGTTTACTCAAAGACACCAGCATAAAGTCGTTGCCCGGAATATCTTTCACCGTTTTGCCACCGTAGACACTATTGCCTTCAAACGAAAATTGGCTAAAGCCCAGTTTGCTACGATTCGCTTCCCAATCACTGGCGTTATTCGCATATTTACCGAAAATACGACTGTGTTGATACAGCAAGTTAAAGAGATTAAAGCCATTGTTCAGAGTGGTGCCGTCACTGAGAGTCATGCCGTGAGCCTTAAGCGCCATTTGGATGTAAAACGCCATGCGATAACCGTTATGCACAGCATAAGCATTGCTGGCCCAAGGCGCAGTGTATCTGTCTTCACCAGCATCGAGCACCTTACAATTGGCGCCAAACACTACGCGTTTACCACTGGTGTTTGTTGTACCTGCGGCATCGGACATAAACACATAAAAGAGATCCTTGTGGTTCATGTGACCATCGGTCACTGTGCCTGTATTGCCGTCGCGCAGATAATGGGTTTTCCACTTCACCACATAGGGGAAGATATTGTTGGAGTTTTCCCCTGCGCGGCTGCCATAACCTGCCCAGTTTTCATGATCACTTGCCGCAGCATATTGCACATTGAGACGGTTAGTTTGCAGATTGTGGCCTAACTCATGGTTATCACCCCAACCCGTTGGGTCGATATTCCATGCTGCGTCCCAAGGATTACCGCTACAACCTCCACCGCACTGGGCATTTTGGTCATAATTCGCGTGTTGAATGATAGTGCGGGTATGCAGACTATTATCGATACAGTCGTCGCCAAACAGTCCTTTGCAAGCCGCTAGCACATCGGCGGGTAAGGATTCACTTAAGCTCTTGCCTTGGCTCTTAAGTCCCGCAAGGGTGTAAACTCTGTTGATATGGTCATCGACAATACTTTTGAGTAGCGCGTTTACATCGGGCACATCCCCGCCGATGGCGTTTAAAAAGCGGTCGCGACGCAGATGCTGCTCGGCACCATCGGTACGCAAGTCCACATGGGGTAATTCGGTATTTTGGATGCGATCGTTAAAGGCTGCTATTTCTGCAGGGTTTGAAAAATCCATAATGGTCGGATGTTTAGCCACATGCTCAGCGTTGACTTCGACACTTAACGCGCCGCCATCAGTACTCGAAGTATCACCACTGATATACAGATAAATCGGCCCGCCGTAGGGGGAAGAAAATTCAAGACTTTGTCCTTGAGCTAAGCGCAGGCGTTGCTGCGCCAACTCCAATGGGCCGCGGTAGATTTTCTGCTCATAGGCACGGTTAGTATTGCGTCTGTGGTAGTTGAGTTTGATCTCCACATTCGCAGCGCTGCTATCGAGACGAGTCAGCTTAATGGTTTGTCCTGGCAGTGCATACCAGCCAGTGGTCGTCCATTGGCCTGCATAGGGCACGCTAATGGTTTTACGTTCAGTGACAGTCGCAGGATAAGCGTAGTGCGCATTGCTGCCCTTGCTGAGGTTAGCTCTGTCGGTAACATATTCACCTAAATCTGGCTGGGCTAAGTTATGGCTACGGGCATAGCTGACGGTCCAATCGGCAAACAGGGCCTGCTGCCACTGGGCGTATTCGCTGTAGGCTATGGGGTAGTCAATCTCGCTGCGATACTTATCGGCGAGCAGCAGTCCGGCCTTCATCAAGGGGAAGTCTGTTTTGGTAAACACATCGATAGCATGGGTATCTAAGGTTTCAGCATTGGCTCGATACCAATCGGCACCCGCCTTGAATGAGTCAACAAAGGCGGCAGCATTACAGCTCAAGTAATTACCGCCGCAGTCGTTGAGTACTGAGGTGTCGAAGCGGTCTTCGTTAAGCTTACCGAGCAAATTATTCACCTTGGCCAGGGCGGTGTCTTCGACCAAAATGTCGGTCACACTGAGGTTATTGGCATTGAGTTTTGACCAGTAATTGCCAGAGGTAGAAAGCCCCATCTCAAGGTAAAGTGGCGACAGTATTGGGCTTTCATTACGCCAGTAGTTAGAGAGCAACAAGGGAATTCTTGCCGCTTTGGCCTTAGCGATCGCGGCTTTTATGCCTGCAAAACCCAAGGACTGACGGTCTATGTCACTAATGATAATCAGATCCGGTTTCAGTGTGTTGATACAGTTGCTTAACTCGCTGTAGTCACAGGTATTTGCTGTATTAATGCTATGGGCTGCGGGGTAGTTGTTTGTGAGCCAAGTGCGGATCCCTTCATTATGGGGAAAGTACCAACTGTCAGCCTTGCTCGGCATTTGGGCGGTCACTATGCTGATGCCGTCGGTTTTATCGGCACCTTTGGTCAGCCAGCCTAAAAGATTTTTCAATAAAGTATCGGTTTGAGCCGAAGTGTTGACGGAAAACAGATTCCCCGCCATGGCCGCATATCTTTGCCCCTGTTGCTCGCCCGCCATCACTAACCCACGAACGGCGCTTGCCCCACTGCCATCGACATTTGATGGTAAGACAGTAAAAGTGTTCTCCGGCATAAAGCTCGAAAAGGTAATTGAGTCATGGGTTGGATGCCAAGAGATGCTGCTACCGACACCTTGATATAGCTGATTTATCTGGGCTTTACGTTTGATGTCGATATTAGCGAGTTCGGCGATGCTGAAATCAATTAACTCACTCGCACTGGCAAGCCTGTGGTCTTGGTGCTTAATGGCATTTTCGGCATTACTGATGAATGTCGGCGTGATAGTGCAATCGGCCGTCATGGCCGCAGTGGTGTAAGTCAGCACATTGAGCGTGCCACCACAGCCAGTAATGCCCTCAAGCGTAAAGCCGGTATCGGCAGTAACGCTAAAAATAGCGCTTTTGCCAGACTCCACTTTTTGGCTGCTTGGACTCAGTGCGCCACCTATTACCGATAGGCTGTTGGCGGTGTATTGTACCAGCGCGGGAGGTTGGACTGGCGGCTGAGTGGGTGGTGGTGTCGTGCCAGCATCTTCTGAGCCGCCACCGCATCCGCTAAGCTGTATGGCAATGGAGGCATAAAGTAGTCTAATCCTCATGGGGAGTCCTTGATCTTTGTGTATTTAACATTTGGTTGACATTGTATCTTGTCGCCCCTGTTTTCAATAGAATTAATTGCATAAATTTATTGAAAATCATGACGTTATATTTGGCACTTGTCAAAAAGCAGGCACAAAAAAACCGGCTTCTTGCCGGTTTTTTTAATAGAGATATTAATTAATCTTGCTGTTCACGTGCGATCGCGCGATAACCAATATCGGTACGGAAATACACATCATCCCAGTGGATTTCATCAACCAATTTATAGGCGGCTTTTTGCGCTTCGGTGACTGTGTTACCCAATGCCGTCGCACACAATACGCGACCGCCGTTGGTAACGACGTGGCCGTTTTTCATCTCAGTGCCCGCATGGAAAACTTTACCGTCGTTATCGCCAAGGCTGAGACCGTCAATCACATCAAATTTGCGATACTCATCTGGGTAACCGCCAGCGGCTAATACTACGCCCACGGCTGCGCGCTCGTCGTATTCAGCTGTCACTTTATCTAACTCGCCACGGGTGGCGGCTAAACACAGTTCCACTAAGTCAGACTTTAAACGCATCATGATGGGCTGAGTTTCTGGATCGCCAAAGCGGCAGTTGTACTCGAGCACTTTGGCACTGCCATCGGGTGATATCATCAAGCCAGCATACAAAAAGCCTGTGTAGATATTGCCTTCTGCCGCCATGCCATCAACCGTTGGGCGAATCACGTTTGCCACGGTCCAATCGTGTACCGCTTGGGTCACCACAGGCGCTGGCGAGTAAGCACCCATGCCGCCCGTGTTTGGACCATAGTCGCCGTTATCACGAGCTTTATGATCTTGGCTGGTCGCCATTGGCAGAATGTTTTTACCATCGACCATCACGATAAAGCTAGCTTCTTCGCCCTTGAGAAACTCTTCAATCACTACGCGCGAACCCGCTTCGCCAAATTTGTTACCGGCGAGCATGTCATCAATTGCGGCATCGGCTTCAGCTTGGTCTTGCGCGATAATCACGCCTTTACCTGCGGCTAAACCGTCAGCTTTGATGACCACTGGATAACCTGTTGTGGCCGTTAATTCACGCACGAAAGCTTTGGCATCGCTGATTTCAGTGCAGTTTTTATAACCCGCCGTAGGAATATTGTGGCGGGCTAAAAAGTCTTTAGTGAAGGCTTTTGAACCTTCGAGTTGGGCTGCGGCTTTAGTTGGGCCAAAAATCGCTAAACCTGCGGCGTTGAAGGCATCGACGACACCGATAACGAGTGGTGCTTCTGGGCCGACTATGGTCAGTTCAATCTTATTAGTTTTCGCAAAATCGAGCAGAGCAGGGATGTCGGTGGCGCTGATCGCCAGATTTTCAACATTAGGTTCTAGGGCTGTGCCCGCATTACCGGGTGCTACGTAAACGGTATCAACTTGAGCCGATTGAGCGGCTTTCCAAGCTAGGGCATGTTCGCGGCCGCCGCCACCAATGATTAACACTTTCATGGTTAAAACTCCCACACATCGCAAAGGAAAAGGCCCTAATCGCTAGGGCCAAGTTTGATTTAAGTTGTTATCAATGACGGAAGTGGCGCATGCCTATCATCACCATGGCCATGCCGTGCTCGTCTGCTGCTGCGATGATTTCAGCATCGCGCATTGAGCCGCCCGGTTGGATGATGCAGCTAATGCCCGCAGCCGCTGCGGCATCAATACCGTCACGGAAGGGGAAGAAAGCATCGGATGCCATTACAGAGTTCACTACTTCTAAGCCTTCATCGGCGGCCTTGATGCCAGCGATTTTAGCGCTGTAAACGCGGCTCATTTGGCCAGCGCCGACACCGATAGTCATGCCGTCTTTGGCATAAACGATAGCGTTAGATTTAACGAATTTCGCCACTTTCCAGCAGAACATTAAGTCTTTCAGTTCGCTTGCAGTTGGTTGACGTTTAGAGACCACTTTGATGTCTTCTAAACCAACCATGCCTTGGTCGCGATCTTGCACTAGTAAGCCGCCGTTAACACGTTTGTAGTCTAAGGTTTGGGTCTTAGTGTTCCACTGACCACATTCCAATAAACGCACGTTGGTCTTTTTCGCAACCACATCGCGCGCCGCTTGGCTGACGCTTGGGGCGATAATCACTTCAACGAATTGACGCTCAACGATAGCGCTTGCGGTGGCAGCATCTAATTCGCCGTTGAAGGCGATAATGCCACCGAAGGCTGAGGTTGGGTCAGTTTGATAAGCGCGGTTATAGGCATCGAGTAAGTCTTTACCTAAGGCCACACCACAAGGGTTAGCGTGTTTAACGATAACACAGGCGGGTTCCAAGAATTCTTTTACGCACTCAAGGGCGGCGTCGGTATCGGCAATATTGTTGTAAGACAAGGCTTTGCCTTGCAACTGAATCGCGGTAGCCACAGAAGCTTCATCAATTTTAGTGTCAACATAGAAAGCCGCTGCTTGATGGCTGTTTTCGCCATAGCGTAAGTCTTGTTTCTTCACTAATTGGGTGTTGAACGTGCGTGGGAACTTAGAATCAGCAAAGCATTCGTCCGTGCTGTGTGCAGGAACCATAGTACCGAAGTAGTTGGCGATCATGCCATCGTAACCCGCAGTGTGCTCAAAGGCCGCAATCGCTAAGTCGAAACGCGTCGCATGGGTCGTGCTGCCATTGTTAGCCGTCATTTCTGCCAGTACGCGTGAGTAATCGGCCGCATTAACGACTATGGTGACGTCTTTGTGGTTTTTTGCCGCTGCGCGCACCATAGTGGGGCCGCCAATATCGATATTTTCGATAGCGTCTTCTAAGGTACAACCGGCTTTAGCCACAGTTTCAGCGAAGGGATAAAGGTTAACCGCAACTAGATCGATGGCATTGATATTGTTATCGGCCATCACGCTTTCATCAAGACCGCGGCGCGCTAAAATGCCGCCGTGCACTTTAGGGTGCAGCGTCTTAACGCGACCGTCCATGATCTCAGGGTGTCCTGTGTAATCAGATACTTCGATAACAGGCACGCCATTATCTGCTAACAAGCGAGCGGTGCCGCCAGTTGATAACAATTCTACACCTTGGGCGTGAAGTGCTTTGGCGAACTCGAGAATTCCGGTTTTATCTGAAACGCTTAACAGCGCGCGACGAATGGGTCTGGCATTATTTGCAGCAGTCATTTGGGTACAGGGTCCAGTTATTTTAGTTTCAAGGATCTTTCGGAAAACAGAACAGCCTTAACGCTGTACTGCTTTCCAAAAGTCCCTTGGTCCTATTTTTACTTTATTAGCTAACTTTTTATCCCTTCGTCACAGCGCGCGTATTCTACCGTAAAACTCGATTTACGGGTGTTTTTTCTGCGTGATTTCACAATATTCATTTCAGAACAAAGCGGCATTGCCGTGTTGGCTTTCAGTAAAGTTAAAATTACCTCTTGACCTTGGAGTAGGCTCCAAGGTTTATACTTGCACTATTGAGTTGTATGCTGGAAATGATCCCTGAGTTGTGGGCTATTTCGCAAAGGATGAAGACATGTATCGTATTGGTGAATTGGCGGATTTATGTGAGGTGAAAGCCGACACGTTAAGATTCTACGAGAAGCACGGCCTACTCGCGCCTTCGAGCCGTACTGAGTCTGGCTATCGAGTATATACCGAGGCCGATGCTGCGCGATTACGCTTTATTTTACGGGCGAAAGCTGTGGGTTTTACCCTCAATGAAATCAGTGAATTGCTGTCAATTGAACTCGATAAATCTAACCGAGTCTGTGCCGATGTAAAAGGCATGGTTGATTGTAAATTGGCTCAAGTACAGGCCAAAATTTCTGAGCTGAATCATTTTCAAGCGAGTTTACAAAGCTTGTCTGATGCTTGCTGTGGTGGGCCACGTAGCGCCGAACATTGCTCTATTTTAGAGGCGTTGGAGTCCAGCACTGAGCGGGTACGCGTTGAGCATCACTCTCATAATGTAAATCAGTACCAAGCGCACCAGAATCATCACGGCAAAGCCATTTATGAAGAGTCAGGGAATTAATTATGTTACTGAAGAATTTTATTGATCTGTTTTTAGACTCGGCGCCTTGGTTGTTACTGGGCCTGATTTTAGCTGGGCTATTAAAAGTATTCGTGCCAATGGCGTGGATGCAAAAGCAGCTCGGTGGTCACGGTTTTAAAACCGTAGTGAAAGCGGCGCTGCTTGGCGCACCTTTACCTTTGTGTTCTTGTGGCGTTATTCCCGCAGCAGTTGGGCTGCGCCGTTCTGGTGCCTCTAAAGCAGCAACGACTTCCTTTTTAGTGTCGACGCCAGAAACGGGCGTCGATTCAATCGCTGTTTCCTACGTGTTACTCGGCCCCTTTATGGCGATCGTCAGACCGATAGCAGCGATTACCAGTGCGATTGTGGCGGGCTTACTCGTTGGCCGTGATGATGACGATGGCAAGTCAGTGGTTAAGGTAGAAACTCAATCAGATAAGCCATTAGAGGGTGAGGCGTCTTGCTGCGCCTCAAAATCAGTGGCTCAGCCAGAGATGGTAAAAGCCGAAGCGGTTAAAAGCTGCTGCTCATCGACTACGCCTGCGATAACGCCCGTAAAGTCTTCCTGCTGTGGTAATGACAATGTTGATGCACCTGCAGCCGAGCCAAAGCCGAAGATCAAAATGACGCCTATGGCAGGTTCTTCAAGTGTTATGGCTGTTGGCGGTCAAACCATGGGATCTGCTCAAACTATGGGTTCTGTGGTCAAGGTTAACGCTGCTAAAGCAGAAAGCGTGGGGTCATGTTGTGGCAGTCAAACCACAGAGCCTGAAAAAATAGTGGTGGTGAAAAAAGGCGCTTGCTGTGGTGGCAGTGCTAAGGATGCTGAGCAGGTTAGTGCTAACACTGCAGGCGATAGCTGCTGTGCGTCTACTCAAGATATGGCGACTGAGTTTAAGTCGCAATCGGTACTCAGTCGTATCGGAATTGGCCTTAAATATGCGGCAACGGATTTAGTGCGTGATACTACGCTGTGGCTGCTAGTGGGCTTATTTTTCGCAGCTCTGGTACAAACCTATGTGCCGGCTGACTTTTTAGCTAAATGGGGCGATGGCATTCTGGCTATGCTAGTGATGGTGCTCGTTTCTGTGCCTATGTATATTTGCGCGACCGCATCTACACCGATTGCCGCTGGATTATTACTGGCGGGTGTGTCACCGGGTGCTGTACTCGTGTTTATGATGGCAGGTCCGGCAACCAATATCGCGACTTTAGGCATAGTGGCTAAAGAGCTAGGTAAACGTGCGCTGTGGGGCTATCTTGGCGGTGTGATTGGCGTGGCCTTAGTGGCCGGTATGTTGGTCAATTATCTGGTTAATACCTTTGGTTTTGTGGTGATGCCACAAATTGGTGAAGAGCACCAAATGTTACCTCAATGGTTAGTGGCAACCTCTGGCATATTGCTGGCATTACTCATGGCAAAAGTGGTTTTTGAGAAGATCCCAAGAAGCTGGGTTCGCCGCAACGATTGCTGTTCTTAGTCGATTCATATTCCGCTAAGCAGTATCAAACACATAAACATCCCAGTGTTGTTGCTAACACTGGGATTTTTTATGGGATTGATTTGCAAACCTATCAGTATTTGTTTGCTTTTTTAACGTCGATAAACGTAGGCGGCCTGTCGGCTTCAGCCTTGTTAATTGATTAGGATGGGAAGGAGCTTATCTCCGCCAAGGTTAAGTTGCGCCATTTCCCTACATCGATATTTAAGGCCACTGCGCCAATTTGCGCCCTGTGTAGGGCAACCACTTTATTGCCCACGGCGGCAAACATCCTTTTGACTTGATGAAACTTGCCTTCGGTGAGCGTGAGTAGCACGGTTTTTTCATCCACTTGCTGCAGTGTTGCTGGCAGAGTGAGGGCGGTTTCGCCCTGTAGATTTAGCCCTGCGGCAAACTTTGCAGCTATGGCTGCAGTCGCTTCGCTGTTGAGTGGATCTCGCAGTTGGACACGATAGATTTTTTCGCACTGATATTGAGGCGAGATAATATTAAACGACCAGCGGCCATCGTCAGTCAGTAGGACTAAGCCTGTGGTATCAGCATCTAGGCGGCCAACGATGTGCAGGTCAAATGCGCGATCGAGATCGAGCAGATGAAATAGCGAAGGGTAGGCTCCATCCACATTTGAGCACAAGGTATTAGCAGGTTTGTGCAACATGATATAGCGAGATGGGCGTGGCGCTAGCGGCTTTCCATTAAGGCTGACAGTATTATTTTCATGCACTTGCATTGCGCAGTCTGTCACGATAGCGCCATTGACTGTGATTGAGCCGCTAAGAATGGCGACACTTGCGGCTTTGCGATCAAGATCTGTGCTTTTACAGAGGAATTTATCGAGGCGCATAGTGAAATCTCAGGAAAAGCAGTCAGCACAGGTGTTTAAGTAAGCTGCATTATCGCGACTTAGGGAGGATAAGCAACTGCCCTGTCTGAATGTTAAAACTGAGCGTACTGATTTTTAACGTTATGACCTTTGTGGATCATTTTGCTGTTCGTTTTGTATTGATTTGACTGCAGATGTTTTCTATTTGAGCCACTCGATGAGCATATCGTTCATTAAGTGGCTGATTATTGAGTCGCAGTGCAATGTATTTTATGGGACTTGTTAAGGCGAGGAAAAACTTGGCTTAGTGTTAATAAGTAATTGAGCAAAAATGTAAATACTGCTCAGAATACAACATATGCCTAAATACATGAGTAAGCCGAACTCCGTTTGGCCAAAACAGCTGGCAACTAATGGGCCTATTACTGACCCCACCGAATAGCTCAGTAGCATCACTTGAGTCGCTGAAACAATTTGGCTAGCAGGCAAGTCGTCACAAGCTAAGCTGATTGCAATCGGGTAAAGGGCAAAAGCGCTGGCGCCAAGCAAGAGAAATCCAATAATCAGCGTCATATTTGAATGCTGAGTGAGCAGTAATAATGCTGCGAGACCCAGTAGGCAAAAGCTTACTATCAAGCCACTTTTGTTAACTCGAGGAGATAAATAACTGACTAAAGGTTGTACCAGCATGCCACCCACTATGATGAGGGCCATAAATTGTCCTGTTTGCTGATCAAGCCCCATATCCAGTGCCACATAGATGGGAAGTAAACCATAGATAGGGCCAAGCAATAATCCAGAGACTAAACATCCCATAATGGCAGGCTGACTTAGGTTTTTTAGCGCAGACAATGACATTGATTGTTGTTCGCTTACCTGAGGTTGACCGCGTTTTACCAGTAGCGCGGGTAAACTTGCCGCGGCTAATAATCCCATGATCACTAGGTAAGGTAGATTGCCCTTTGTACCTAAATAATCAATGGCTAATTGTCCTAAGGCAGTGCCTCCATAAAGCGCTGTCATATAAAGTCCAAGCCGCTTAGCGCGTTGCTTTTGGGTATCGGCCATTAATAGCCATGATTCAACAACCACAAAAATCCCTGCAACCGCAAATCCCGCTATAAGTCGAGAGGCTAACCAGACTCCACTTTTGGGGATTAATATCATAGCGACAACACTGCAAAGAAGGATATTCAAAAAAAGGATAAAGGCTTTACTGTGGCCGATACGGGCAACAACAGGAGCAATACAAGGCGCCCCCAGTAATAAACCTAAATAAAAAATACTGGCCAGTAATGGAGCAAGTGAGGTGCTGAGTTCGAAAAAAGTGAGCGACAGTGGGATTAAGCTCATTAAGTAGCCTGATGCCAAAGCAAACAAACTTAACCCTGCTACGGGGACGAAAAGGCTGGGCTTTTGAGCCGACTGAGTTAAGGCAATTTTTTCCACGGCGGTTCCGAAAACAGACAAATATTATACGCTAGGCGGGGTTGCGGTCGCGACTTTAGGCTGGATCGCTGACAGGGTAAAGTGAGTTAGATTGACTGTGGTGGTGAATAATATTTGTGTTTACTATTCATGTAGATATTGGGTTTTCTATGTTGCTTTGTTGCAATACGTTTGTGTTGGTCGCTTGCTGTTCACTGCGTCGCAGTTTTAGTGCATATTCAACGATACCTAGATTCAATTTAGCGCTACACACATTCAATTTTGTGCCAAATTTCGGGAATAATACCTAATCCTACCAATGATCAGAAGGTATGATTAGTTAGTTGATTATCACCTTGGTAGAAAGTGTGGCGTGATCTATATCTCAGTTTTAAACATTAATTAAATTACAACGTGGGCAAGGTTTTGTTCGATCTTTATCCGTTTGAAATTTTAAAACAAAGGTGTCGATCAGAATTTGGTGATTATTGTCGCTAATCGGCCGTTTGTGCGTGCTAGCTCAGCAATAAATGTTGTTGCCAAGTGATAAAATTACAAAATAAACCGCTTTGCCAAGTGTGATCTATGCCCTAAATTTGCGTCAAAATAAAATGGTATTAAGGTTGTAACCATGTCTTTAACAGATTCAAGTACTGCTCCACCTAATAAAGCTCCCGTCAGCGAGGGGCTCGATAAGAAAAAAATGCTGATCCTAGTGGCTGATATTGTGCTGTTATTTGCACTTTATTACGGTTTACCTTTTGAACAAGGGGTGAATACTGGGCTGGCCATTTTGTTCTTTGCAGCGATTCTTTGGCTGACCGAAGCGATTCATATCAGTATCACTGCGATTCTCGTTCCTATACTCGCCGTATTCTTTGGGGTGTTTGAAACCAAGGAGGCAATGAGTAACTTTGCCAATCCCATCATTTACTTATTCTTTGGTGGTTTCGTATTGGCTGCGGCCTTGCACCATCAAAAGATTGATACCCTCATAGCGCAAAAGCTGCTGCTAGCCTCTAAGGGCAAACTCAGTATCGCCTGTTTGATGCTGTTTGGAGTAACTGCGTTGCTATCGATGTGGATCAGCAATACCGCGACCACGGCGATGATGTTGCCATTGGCACTCGGGATTTTGCAGCAGCTCGACCGCGAAAAATACCACAGCACCTATGTATTCCTTCTGCTCGGGATTGCCTATTCGGCCAACATAGGTGGTATCGGTACTTTAGTGGGTAGCCCACCGAATGCGATTGCTGCGGCTCAAGTGGGCTTAAGTTTTAGTGATTGGCTGAAGTTTGGTATTCCAACCGTTATCCTCATGCTACCTATGATGTTGATTGCCTTGTATTGGTATTTTAAGCCTGATCTTTCTGCCAAATTTGATGTGAATGTTGAAGCTCAGAAGCTGACATTTCAGGGGAAATTTACTCTGCTTATCTTCCTGACTACCGTATGTTGCTGGATTTTCAGTGTACCGTTAGCTAAGGCATTAGGTGGCATCACTCAGTTTGATACCATAGTCGCCTTAGGTGCCGTCGTTTTACTCTCGGGCTTAGGTTTGGTCGGCTGGAAGAAAATTGAATCGACCACAGATTGGGGTGTACTCATATTGTTTGGTGGTGGTTTAACACTGAGCGCAGTACTAAAAACCACTGGCACCAGCGTATTTTTAGCTCACTGGATGACAGATATTTTCGGTAGCACTCACATGTCGTTGTTCGTCTTTGCTGTGATTGCTTTTGTGGTGATGTTGACTGAATTTGCCAGTAACACCGCCAGTGCTGCACTGTTAGTGCCTGTATTTGCTGCGATTGCTGAGGCATTAGGCATATCGCCTGTAATGTTATCTGTACTGATTGGTATTGCAGCTTCTTGCGCCTTTATGCTGCCGGTGGCGACACCGCCCAATGCTATCGTTTATGGGTCTGGCCATATCAAGCAATCGGAAATGGTGCGAGTCGGTATGATCATCAACTTTATCAGTATGATAGTCTTGGGTATTATCGCCCATACCTTCTGGGATATTTAACACTGATATAGTTCATGGCAACTTTGTGTTTCAACGTTGCCGCTATAATAGTATTCGCCTTATGAAGAGCATAGGGCGGATACTGATTTTGTTTTTAGCTGAGTCGTACCGAGTTTTTGGGCTTAGTGTCAGGCTTAGTGTTTCGAAGTTTACTCTATGCTTATGTTTTGCACTTAATTTGAGGTTAAGTTGCGACTAAAAGTATTTGCGCTATAAATTGCTTGATGTTGATAACGTAGATAAAAGATTTCTTTTACGTTGATGATATCAATCTGTTCAATGTCATTTTTATATAATACGGGAGTGGTATCGCCTTCAGTGACAGTAACGGCTTGTAAAATAATAGGCTTATCTGTCATGGCAAAAAACACTTCTGCTTGCTGTAAATTCTCTGAAAGATAAACATAAGCTGTCTGCGGCTCGGCAGAATTATGATCACTGCGAGTAAAGGCTATCCCTTGCTCAAATGGGCGAATGCATTGCTGAGTTTCATCGTTCCAAGTCCCTCCCTTGTCGAGACAAGTATCAATTGTGAGATGTTGTTGTAAACCCCATCCTGTCACCACTAGCAAGAGTACTGCGCCCAGTAAGAACATTGCTTTTTTCAATTTTCGTTACCTTTACAAAATTAGCTCGGCTGAGCGTTTGTATCTTAGCTCAATCCTCTTATTTATAGGCATTTAACCATTGGTTAAACGCTGAGGAGGGTAAAGCTCCGGCTTGCTGGGTGAGTATGTGGCCTTGTTTAAAAATCATTAAGGTTGGAATAGATCGAATATTAAATTGAGCCGCGAGGGCTTGCTGTTCTTCAGTATTGATTTTACCGAAGCGAAATTGAGGCTCCCATGTCTTAGCTGCTGCAGAAAATATGGGCGCAAAACTTTTACAGGGCCCACACCAGCTGGCCCAAAAGTCAACGACTAGGGGAAGCTCTGATTTATTAGCATGGTTGGCAAAGTTTGCGCTATTGAGTTCAATTGGCGCAGCCGTAAAGACACTGAGCTTACATTTACCGCAAGTGGGTTGTTGGTTTACACGCTCATCGGGAACGCGGTTTAACGTATCGCAATGGGGGCAGGCAATAATCATGGCAAAGCTCCAAAATAAAACGTTTATACGACTTATATATTGGGCTAACCGACAGTAATTTAAAGGGCGAGTGATGATGTTATCGCCCATGATGACCTTATTATTAAGGATTAAGCAGTGAACCGAGCTGCAGAAATGTTTAGATTGCGCCGACAAGCCCGCTCGTCGGTGATAAAATCCTGCGCAAAGTTGAATATCACGCCCTAAGTGCGAACAAGAAAAGAGAATGAAGATATGACTGAATTAGAAGTAATCGATCTGCAAGTGGGCGAAGGAAAAGAAGCGGTAAAAGGCGCACTGATCACCACCCAATATCGGGGATTTTTGCAGGATGGCACCCAATTCGATTCATCCTATGATCGTGGTCAGGCGTTTCAATGTGTAATTGGTACTGGCCGAGTCATTAAAGGCTGGGATCAAGGTATTATGGGGATGAAAGTGGGTGGCAAACGTAAGTTGTTAGTCCCAGCTCACTTAGCCTATGGCGAGCGTCAAGTGGGGGCACATATCAAACCAAATTCTGATCTCACCTTTGAGATCGAATTGCTCGAAGTGCTGACTCGCGACTAAGCGTGACAGGACTGCGAGAGTCTGTGTAAGCTCAATTGAGCCAATATGATTCTGGCTCATTTTGCACTCCTCGCTATGTTTCTTCGGCATTGGGTGATTTACACTGGACTCAATTTTCCCACTTAATGGAAAGAGATTTGTCGTGGCTTCGGATACTGCAGCAGAGTTAATTGCGCAACTTCAGGCTGAGATCGCTCAGCTAAAAAGTGAAAACGCTCATTTAGCAGCGTTGAATTATCGTGCCGAAGAAAAACTCTTTGCGGCCCTCGATGGTAATGGTTTATGTCTATGGGAACAGCATATTCCAAGCGGAAATTTAACCATATTTAACATGCGCTGGGGCGAAATGCTCGGGTTTAGTCCTGAAGAGTTTGCTGCCCATGTTGATATCTGGAAAAGTAAATTACACCCCGAAGATAAAGAATGGGTGATAAAAGCCTTTGAAGATCATGTGAATGGTCAAGCCGATTACTATCAAGCAGTTCACAGAATGCTACACAAAGATGGCAGCATAACCTGGGTGTCCGATCGTGGGCGTATTGTCGAGCGCTTAGCTGATGGAACACCACTGCGAATGATGGGCAGCCATATTGATATTACTCAAGAAAAGCGCTACGAAATAGATTTAGCCCGCTTAGCCCACAGTGATCCACTCACCAACTTAATGAATCGCCAAGCTATTGCCAAAGTATTCGATGAATCCTCGCAATCAGGTATTCACGGTGCGTTATTTTTTATCGACCTTGATGGTTTTAAAGCGTTAAATGACCGTCACGGCCATAAGTTTGGTGACAGCCTGTTGATGCACGTTGCGCATACTTTGGTATCTCACGCCGGTGAATTTGCGCAGATCGCACGGTTAGGGGGTGACGAGTTTGTGATATTACTGCCGTCATTTGATCGTGAATCTTTAGGGGCGCTCGCACAATCATTGCTCGATGTTTATCGAGATAAATTCCTGCTAGAAGGTTGTGAAGTAGAGGTAGGCCTGAGTATCGGTATTGATATATTTGGCTATGGTGATAGTTTTGCCGAGAGTTGTGATCGCGCGGATGCCGCCATGTATCGCGTGAAACACCAAGGAAAGCATGGATATTGTTTTTATCAGTCGTCGGAATAATGATCCAAGCCTGCAGATCTTAGTAATACTTAATTTATATTTGATTACAGTGCCTTATTCGAACAAAAAACCACCTTTAATGGTGGTTTTTTGTTTTTAGCTTTTTAAGCTTAGTGTCATCAGCTTATGGAGTTACAAAATTAAATGGTTGATGGCAACTGACACAATAGTTTTCAGATTTTTTGTGTACATGGTGGCACTTACTGCAATCAGTTTCTGTGTCGAAGTGGCGATTTTTATGAGGATTGGTTGGTTTTACATCCGCCGTTTTTTCCGCTAATTTCTTAGTGTTGTGGCATTGTACACACTTGAGCATAGGGACGGCTTGTCGTTCTTCTGCACCATGGCAGCTTGCACATTTAAGCCCTTTCGCCATATGAGTTTGATCGAGTAAAGTACTCTCTTTAGCGAACGCGCTGCCAGCGAAAATACCCAAAATAATAGCCAATATAATTGTTAAGTTTTTCATTGTTTGATCCCATTATTCATTTCACAGGATGCCAAAATGTGAGGCATCCATTATTGATGACTATGTGTTCTATAGTTTTGCTACATATTTGCCCGCTAAATAGCCGAAGGTGTAGCAGCGACCTAAAGACAAGCCAAATACCGTTAATGGGTAGTCAACGCCACCATAGAAACCTGCGCCTAGGTTACCAACAATGAATAAACCTGGAATTTCCTTACCATCGGCATCGAGTACTTGGTGGTTGTCGTTAACGAGAATTCCTGAACATAAAGTAGAAATACGCATACGACGGTGAATACCGTAAAACGGTGGTTTGAGCACTGGTACCATTTTACTTTTAGGTTTACCGAAGTCCTCATCTTTACCTTTTTTGCACAGCTCGTTATAACGGTTAACGCTGGCAACAAAGGTTTTTGGATCGCACTCTAACTTCACAGCCAATTCTTCTAATGTGTTAGCTGAATGGGTGTTGATCAAAGAGGGAAATACTCCTGTTTTCTCACCAGGAACTTCAGGCATATAGACTTTAAGCTCTTCAGGAGAATAGAGGTGGCCAGGCCAATCCTTCGCTTGCGTCATATAGTCAGAATCAAATACTTGTGAGTAATGCCCCGCATTCTGCTCATCTTTCAAGTAGTTATTCATTAGAGACATCTCAACCTTCTCATTCACAAAGCGCTCACCTTTACGGTTTACCGCTAAGAATGGCATGTCACACATGGACGCCGGGCCGGCATCGAAGTCGTGCAACATTTTGGTATGTCCAACAGGTTCGATAACGCCGCCAGCCCAATAGGCCATAGCAAAACCGTCACCAGTACGATCCATTTGTTTACGTTCAAAGTTTTTCAGTTCGGGGATGAAGAAGTCACACATGGCTTTGTTATTTTGATAGTCACCAGAGGACAGAATGACACCTTTCTTCGCCATGTATTTGTGATACTTACCATCACGAGTCTGGGCAATGACGCCGATGACTTTTCCTGACTCATCCTGGATTAATTGTTGTGCCGGCGTATTAAAGAAGAACTTAACACCCGCTTTTTCCGCCGTTTTAGCTAATGCGCGGATAGCATCACCTGTGGTGTAGGGTTTAGGGCCGCAGAAAGACGTGACAAAATTCAAACGGTCATCAGCATCAGCAATTCCGCGAATACCGTGCTGCACTTTAGTGCCTTGATCAACAATCTGGCCGCCACCTTGTTTCACTCTATCGATAACCCAAGTGACGGCTTCACCTGAATTGTAAGCCCATTGCTTAAGAAGGCCGGGATGTGAACGGTGTGCGTTATCCGCCATCAAACGGCTCACTAAAGCTTCAATTGCGGATTTATCACTGTTTTTCAGGTCAATCCCTGAACCTGTGTTTCCTTGAGAGACTGGAATGGCTTGCTTTTGCAAACACGCCACGGTTGCACCACTTT
This sequence comes from Shewanella sp. SM101, assembly GCF_025654465.1. Taxonomy (NCBI): domain Bacteria; kingdom Pseudomonadati; phylum Pseudomonadota; class Gammaproteobacteria; order Alteromonadales; family Shewanellaceae; genus Shewanella; species Shewanella sp. SM101. Next base: position 15,537 of record NZ_JAKKRH010000041.1, on the reverse strand, counting down.
CTCTGGCGGATAGAGCCGCAGGTACACCAGAAGCTCCAGCACCGACGACAACAACATCAAAGGTTTGGGTTGTTGCAATATCTTTATCGGCAATCGGTTTTGGCTTAGGTAGAAAATTGAGCGTTGCGCCGCCAATTTCGCCATATTCAGTGCCAACTTGAAGTGGCGCAGCACTCGCTGAAGCAATACCAAGACTCGCAAAGGCTAAGCCGCCACTGCCCACCGCAGCTCGAGTTAGGAAGCTTCTTCGAGATATACCATTCTGAAGCACGCTAGCAGTGTATTGATCGATTTCTTTCGGTTTCTGTGAATGCTCTTTACTCATTTTGATACTCCTTGGGTCCTCATTGCTAAGGTCGATATGACACAGTTAGCAACGACACTGGATCTGGCCATAACCGCATATGATTTGTTTGCTTTAAAAACTAGAAGTGCAGTTGTGTGAAAGTGATTAAATTCTCATTCATTAACAACATACGTTTAAATGTATGACATATGACAATAAACCAAAAGAGGTATTAATTACATCTTTGCAGTGCTTCACAAAATGCTGGAGTTTTGAGCTGTTAATATGATTATTCTTTTTGAAACAAGCTAATGTAGGACTTTCTTTATTAAATAATGCAGTGAATTTTTTGAGGAAGATGTATTTCTTAAATACAGTGATCAAAATAAAATATGTGTTGTTAAGCTATTTCACTACATATATTTAGTGTTCTAGGTTTACGGGAGTTAATTGTGGTAATGAGGCGTTAGAGTCATCGTTATTTCCGCATCCGATAAATAAGACACATGAAATAGCCATGGCTGGAATAATTAAGAAATTATTTTTCCATTTTTGATCTCAATAATTAAGTCAACGCATTCACCGCAACATTTAAATGGATTGAGCATTTTGCAGTGTAAAAACCGGGTGTATCCAACAAGGCTGATACACCCATATAAGTTTTGGTGCAGGGGAGTTAAAACGGATGAACTATTTACCTAAGGCAAATTTATAAGTGACATATAAACGCAGATCGTCAAGATCTTCGGCTTGATCAAAATCGACCATGGCATAACGCGCCTTAAGACCTAGGCCCGATAACATGCCTGAAAATTTATAGGCGATTGAAAAGTTTGTTTCATTAAAATCTGACGCAGTCCCCTCTGGCACATCGTACTGCCCATAAAAGGCATAGGCTTCTAATCCACTCGCCCCTAATTTTTCAAAGTCATAGGCCAGCTTTAACGCGTTGACCTCTTCATTCGCCCGTGCAGATTGATATACCTGTTGAATGACCACTTTTTCATCGCCCCATGGGGTCAGCACTGTGTCATCCCCGGTTTTGGCGTACATATAAGTGAGATCTGCCCCCGCCAATTTGGCGCCTAGATGGAAGCCATATTGATAGGTATCGAGTGGGCCGCCGGTTTCTTCACCAGTGGCTTGTTGTGTTAAATAAGAGGGGGTTAAGTACAGATTAGTCGCACCTAACTGAGTGGATAATTTCACTTTGGCATAGGTTTGATTGAAAACATCTTCCATGCTGTAGTGCCAAAGATGGGCTTCAGTTTGGACTGTCTTAAAGGGCAATTGATATTTAGCACCTAGGGCATAAACTGGGTTATCGGCAACATCTGCCACAATACCCGCTCTTGCTAATTCGCTTTGTACCGCCTCTTTTACGGATACGAAGCTATTATCAGACCAGCCCATGGAATCTGTAATATAGAGTGCTGATAACGTTAGATTGTCAACACTCTTATTTTCTGCTGAAAAGCCGCGAAAAGTTCGTGGGATCGCACGAATGTCATGGGGATTCATCATTGGTGTGCGCAGTTCTTGTGCACCTAATTTGAATTGAGTATCCCACCAATTACCTTGGACAAAATACTCCTGTAAACGGTTGACGTTGTCATGATCGCCAGCGGCATCGCGAGCAACTAGGCCGTAGACATCATCTGAATCATTGGTCCAAATGGGATTTGCAGATGCGAAGCTGGTCCCAAAACTGAGGCCATTCACTTTTGCGGTATTGTAATAAAACAGTCCGCCAAATGACGTATCGTGTTTAGTGTTCGTCGTATTATCAAAGTCACGGGTAAAATCGAATAAGCGTAATTCCCCTTTTAACGTACCTTGGCTAAACATTTGATCAATGCTGGTATCTGCTGTAGCTGGAATCGCTAGCGTAGATAGCACAAGCAAAGATAAATAAGATTTTTTCATCATCATCTTCCCTATTATTAGTAAGCCCTGATCAGAATTGTCTGAGCTAGTTAAAGAAATTATGTTTAACATTCTTAGGTTAAATGTATGACGTATGACTAATGCCGACAACGAAGTTAAGATGAATATGAGAAACTAGTTACGAAATTCGCACAGATGTTACTTGGATCAACAAAGATGAATGTTTTTTAATCACTAATGTAGGAAAGATGAGAGTACTTTTTCTGCGTTAATGCGGTTTTATGCTAGTATGGCGACACTAAGCATATTTGGGATAATCAAGTGCATATCTTCAAGCCAATTAAGCAGATAAGAGCATCGAGTGAAGTCGGGCAGCAACTGAAAAATGCTATTTTAGACGGCGAATATAAGGCTGGCGATAAATTACCCTCTGAGCGCGAATTAATAGAATTATTTCAAGTTAGTCGCACTGTGGTGAGAGAGGCGATCAAAAGCCTCGAAGCGGGTGGATTAGTGGAGATTCGCCAAGGTGCAACAGGCGGCGCATTTGTTAAGCACTTAACCTTTGAACGTTTAAGTGATGCTTGCCAAGATTTATTTCTAATGGGGAAACTTTCCCTTCCTGAACTGTGTCAAGCACGCATGCTGATTGAGCCGCAAGTGGCTAGAATGGCTGCTAAAAATTGTACTCCAGAGCAAGCTAAAGCTTTGCAAGAGGCGAATAGTCATGAAAGTGACTCATTGGCTTATCCCGAAACTGTCATATTGCGATCTCAAGTACATTATTTGCTCGCTGAAATGTCTGGAAATCGCTTTTTAGAAGCGATCGTAAAATCCTTGTTGGTTTTATTAAGTAATCAAACGACTAAGTTTCAGCCACCGACTGATGAAATTCATCCTTTAGGTTTGCATGATGTCATTGTCGAAGCGGTTATCGCAAAAGATGGGGCGAAAGCTGAGGCCGAAATGTTTGCACACCTTGAGGATTTTAATCGGCGCCTAATAGAAATTGAGCGTAAATATATGGATAAACGCGCTTAAGGCAAAGAGCCGCAACCCCAAAGTTCAACCGCGGCTGTTTGTTTGTTGGGTAAGCCAATCCAATGACTCATGGCTTGGCATTGCACTTTTCCTGAGATTTGAGTGAAGCAAAGTTCAAAATCCCCTGCTTCGGGCGTGCGACCTAAGCGCAACACAGGCAAAATGGGCAGCTTGGGCTGATAATGCCAGCTGCCATTTTTAAAATAAGCATCATCTGGGATTTCCATTCCTGCACCCGTACCTTTCACTCTTGCTTCGACCAACACTAATCCTTGTGGCATGACGTTATAGTCTTCCTCCCAGCGAATTTTTTCTATGCTGTGGTTCCATGCCAAGGTGAAGTTGTCTGTGGGCACTTGGGCCCACAGCGTGCCCGCTAGGCCTAAACACAGGCCTAGCATCTGTTTACCTTCAATGGCTGGTTAACAACCAATAATCTCAAGAGCTTATCCTTGCTCTGCGAGACGTTTGAGTTTGCGTGCTCGCCAGCTGTGTTGCACGATAAATAGCAGCGCGAGCCCAAAGCCAATTTCATCACTCAACGGCGTAGCAAGAATTAAGCTCGCACCTGCAAGGAAGCCGATAACGCGTTCCCACCAGTAGAGTTTTTGTAATAGATATCCGGTAAAGATGACGCCCCAAATACCAATACCCACAGTCGCTTTTAGCAAGACAAACCCTGTAGCTAACCAGCTATCACCTTGAAGCATCAAAGCGGGATCGTAAACCGCCATAAAGGGGATCACAAAACCTGCAATGGCGATACGGATTGCCCAAAGGCTGATCTTAAGGCCTGATTCCTTAGCGATTGGCGCTGCGGCAAAACAGGCTAAGGCAACGGGAGGCGTGAGATCGGCCATGATGCCGAAATAAAATACAAACATATGCGACACAATCAGTGGCACACCGAGGTCGAGTAATGCGGGAGCGGCAATCGAGCTAGTAATAATGTAGTTAGGGATTGTGGGGATCCCCATGCCGAGCACTAGGCAAGTGACCATAGTTAACACGAGTGATAAGAACAAGTTATCTTGGCCAACGGCAAGAATATAGCTCGCGAAGGTTGAGGCAATTCCTGTCAGTGACACTATGCCGATAATCACACCGACTAAAGCGCAGGCGATACCCACAGGCACTGCATGACGGGCGCCTTCTACCAGTGCATGCAAGCAGATGGTGAGAGTATCTCTGCCGCCTTTAATAAACCAACAAATGGCGACTAATAAGGCGATAACCCCAAATACGACTCCGATCCCGAGTTGGAAGAAGCCAGCGCATAGGATGCCAAGGGCAATCCAAAAGGCAATCCGCATCGCCATTGAGGAAAGCCGCAGTACTATGGCTGAGCCTAAAATTACTATCGATGTGAGGGCGAGTCCTACCATGCCTGAGAACAGCGGCGTTCTACCCGAAAACAGCAAGTAGACTAAAATAAACAAAGGGATAAGGAGATACCAACGCTCTTTAATTGCCGCCCATGGATTCGGGCACTGATCTTTAGGCAGGCCACAGAGATTGGCGCGTTTGGCTTCTAAATGCACCATCCAAAATACGGAGCAGAAATAAAGTAGCGCAGGGATCAATGCCGCTTTGGCTATCTCGATAAAGGGGACGTTAATGGTTTCGGCCATGATAAAGGCCACTGCGCCCATGATCGGCGGCATGATTTGGCTGCCCATACTCGATGTTGCCTCTACCCCGCCGGCGAAGGCTGGGCGATAACCGAATCGTTTCATGAGTGGAATGGTAAATTGGCCCGTTGTGACCACGTTGGCAACACCTGATCCTGTAATCGTCCCCATCAATGCCGATGACACTACCGCAACTTTTGCAGGACCGCCGAGCTTGTGGCCAAATAATCCCATGGCAAAGTCGGTAAATAAACGGATCATTCCGGCTTGTTCTAAAAAGGAGCCGAAGAGAATAAACAGGAATATATACGTCGCCGACACATAGGTTGGTGTGCCGTATAACCCTTCGGTACCGAAGGCTAATTGATTGATGATCTGATCGAATCCATAGCCGCGGTGCATTAAGTCACCGGGTAAATATTGGCCAAATAAGCCATACATCAAAAAGATGCTACAGATGATAGGTAGCGCCCAGCCCATGACTCGGCGCGCTGCTTCAAACACTAATACGATCAAAGTGATACCTATCACTATATCCGCATCGGTCAGATCGCCTGAACGTTGAATTAAGTCGGCTTCGAAATACCACTGATAAGCCGCTGTGGCCATGCCAGCTAGACCGAGTAGCCAAGCGAGTGGCTGCCAAGGCTGAGATTTTCCTCTAGCGGGATAACTTAAAAAAACCACTAACAGTAAAAAGCCCACATGGGTGGCACGCAGTACTTGAGTCGAGACGGGATGAAAAGCGGCAGTGATGATTTGAAAAATAGAAAAAATTAAGGCTGTATAAAATAGAGCCTTGGGCCAATCGCCAGTATTTGCGCTGAGACCTTGTTGGGGATCACTCATATTATGCCTCACAGCATTAGACTACAGAGATGATATAAACGAGATGCCGTTATTCAACGGCATCTCAATTGCTTAGTTTGGAATAGGATGCACAGATATCAGTAAAACTTAGAGTGCACCAACTTCTTTGTAATAACGTTCTGCACCTGGGTGCAGTGGTATTGGCAGATTTTTCGTCGCTTTATCTACGCTGATGGTCTTCGCGGCGGAGTGCGCGTTACCGAGTCGGTCTAAGTGCTCGAACATGAGTTTTGTCATCTGATAGGCTAAATCATCCGATACACCGCTTTGAGTCACCAGTAAATTTTGAATGGCGACGGTAGAAACGTCGGTGGTTTGGCCTTCATAGGTCGATGCTGGGATCACGCCATGTTGATAGGCGGGATTGTTAATCTTAGCGATCACATCTTCTGGAATTTCAACAAAGTTGATTGCCATAGTCGCAGCTAAGTCACGGATAGCAGCCATGCCGAGACCGGAAGATTGTAAAGTGGCGTCCAATTGACGATTTTTGATTAGCTCAACGGATTCGGCATAGGGTAAAAACTCGACTTTCCCCATGTCTTCGTAACTTAATCCCGCAGCCTTGAAAATCGTTCTGGCATTGAGTTCTGTCCCTGATTTAGGGGCACCCACTGAGATGCGTTTTCCCTTTAAATCGGCCAAGGTTTTAATGCCAGACTCTTTATTGGCGACGATTTGAATGTAGTTAGGATAAGCCGAGGCAAGTACTCGGATTTTATCCAGCGGCGTTTTAAAGCCTGCATCAATATCACCTTGATATGCTGCTGCGACTGAATCACCTAAAGCGAACGCTAATTCACCACGACCCGCTTGCAATAAATTGAGGTTTTCTACTGAGGCTTTAGTTGCTTGAACTGAGGTTTTAGAACCTTCGATTCCTGTGCCGTAGAGTTGCGACAGCGCAACGCCAATAGGGTAATACACACCACTGGTGCCGCCTGTGAGAATGTTGATAAAGGCGGGGGCAGCAGCCATAGCGGCAGCACTGAGTGTGAGGGTCACTGCTGCGCCGACGGCGACAAAACGTTTTTTGATTTTCATTATGAAATATCCTTATTTTTTATAGTGTTATGTAGGGTCTTTCGAGCGGTAAATACCGTAATCAGCTCAATATAACTACATAAAACCTGGAAAAGGTCAATTAGGCTATAGTCGATAGCTGCTACTTTTGTATCACAAAACTGAGATCTGAGACTGTTTTGAGCAAGGTTGTATTGTGAAGTAAAACTTGGTTGGTTCAATGAAGCGGGCAATAAAAAGGGCTAACCTAAGTTAACCCTATTTGTGTTATTAGAGGACAAACCTCCTAATAACAAGACACTATTTAGTGTTATCTAAGAAACCTTTAGTTGCGTTTTTCGCATGTTTTGCTGCTCTTTTCTCTTTAGGAGACATCAGCGGTTGTTTCTTCGATTCTTTACGGTTTTTTTGCTCTTTACTCATATAAAACTCCATGTACTCTTTGGTTATTCATCAGGCTAATCATGTAAGCCGTACTTAATTGAACCTATTCCATGACGTCCTGATTGAAGCGAAATTTTTATCTCGAATTACAACATTTTAAATTGCAAATATCTAAAATCATTGATAATTATCTGTGAATTTATTTGCCTCAATGAGCGATTACAGCAAAATAATCTTATCACCGAATTCCGTACCATGATCCATTTATCACTTAGAATAATTAATGCTAATGCTAGCGTTAACCTGTATAAGAAATATGCGAACAAGGACACAGTACCTCTATTTTCGTCAGTGTTTGTGGTTTTAGTGGGCCCTAATTGGAGGCTTAACTAAGTACCATATGCTTAACGTCGGCTCGATTTACCTAACATGCCACCTAATATACCGCGCAAAATTTGTTTACCTAATTGGCTTCCAACCGTGCGTGCCGCTTGTTTTGACAAGGTTTCAGCTAACCCTTGGCTGCGCTTATTACCAAAAATAAGTTCACTGAACCAACCTTGTTCCTCAGCTTTTTGGCCCGTTTGCACATCACTTGCTGTGGATGTGGTGTCGCTGGTAGCGTTACCAACTCGTCTTTGGTTAAGGCGTTCGTAGGCCGATTCGCGGTTGATTAACTGATCGTATTTACCTCCAATCGGGCTTTGGGCGCGGACTTGTTGTAACTCCTCACTTGTGGCGGGTCCCATGCGGCAACGTGGCGGTGCGATGAGCGCGCGCTCGACCATAGTTGGCACGCCTTTGTCGGCTAACATAGACACTAAGGCTTCACCTACAGCGAGCTGGGATATGACGTCGCTAACAACCAGTTTGGGGTTAGGCACAAAGGTTTCGGCGGCGGTTTTAACGGCCTTTTGATCCCTTGGCGTGTAAGCTCGCAGGGCATGTTGAATACGATTACCTAATTGTCCGAGAATTTCGCTTGGGACATCATCAGGAAATTGCGAGCAAAAATAAACGCCTACGCCTTTTGAGCGAATTAGGCGCATGATCTGTTCGACGCGTTTTAATAGACTCGGTGGGCAACCCTCAAAGAGTAAATGCGCCTCATCGATAAAAAACACTAGCTTAGGTTTTTCGGGATCGCCGACTTCGGGCAGATTCTCAAATAATTCTGAGAGTAGCCAGAGTAAAAAACTTGAATATAAACGGGGAGTTAAAATCAGTTTGTTTGCTGCTAATAAATTGATAATGCCGCGCCCTTGTAAATTAGTGCGCATTAAATCTTCAAGCTGTAACGCGGGTTCACCAAAAAAGTCTTTGCCACCATCGCGCTCTAATCCTAGTACCGAGCGTTGAATCGCTGCGAGGGATTGGGCGCTGATTAAACCATATTTGGCGGAGATTTCTTTGCGTTCCTCGGCAACTAAGGCCAGCATGGCCCGCAGATCATCTAAGTCGAGCAGTAATAATCCTTGGTCGTCCGCTAGTTGAAAGACTATGTCTAAAATACCGCTCTGGGTGTCATTCAATTCTAAAATTCGGCCGAGTAAGGTTGGGCCCATTTCGCTGATGGTGGTACGCAGTGGATGGCCTTGAACGCCCGCTAAATCCCATAACACTACAGGGTTGGCTTCGTTGTGATAATCCTCAATGCCAATTTGAGTTGCCCTTTGTAATAGCTTTTCACTTGGGGTACCCGCCATCGCTAGACCTGAGATATCGCCTTTAACGTCTGTGATAAAAACCGGCACGCCTTGGCGTGAAAAACCTTCGGCAATACTCATCAGCGACACGGTTTTGCCTGTCCCTGTGGCACCGGCAATTAACCCATGGCGATTGGCATACTTAAGATTTAAGTGAACCTGTTGTTCACCTTTTCCTATTAATAGCGTATTCAAAGGCATTCCTTATGTTAACGGTAGGGCTTATATTGGAATCGTTGCAGCATCCTTATTTTAGCCACTGTGTATTTAATCCACTTTAGTGTCGTCGTTCATGCGTATAAAAATTCATCATTGAGTGTTGGCCTTAGCGTAATTTATGTCAACATGGGGCCTGAATAAGCTTGATATCACTTAGCAAAAATGTGTGATTGGCAATATGGGCGTTACCTATGAATGAGGTGTGTTATTTGGGTCATTCACTGAGGCGTGCTTGATGGTGAAATTCCCTTTGATTATGCTGCTCTTGTTCTTTACTGTGCTGACATCTGCCTGCACCTAATGAGTCTGTGGTGCAAGAACCTGTGTTGAATCTTATGAGCCTATGCGAGATAAACAGCGCTGTGTTGCTGAGGTGGATAAAAACCTTTATTTGTATGAAAAACTAAAAGCATTAGAAGAAAATCAACGGCTGAAAATGGCCAAAGAACAAGCCACTCAAAAATCGTTAATGTAGAAAGGATATCTATGAAAGGTGCGGGCGGAACACAGGGCGGGACGGGACAATTTTTTATGGGTCTTGCCATGATGTGTGGCGGATTTTATTTATTGTTCAATGCAATACAAGTGAGCTCTAGTTTTGGACTGGGCTATGGCTTATATCGAGTGAATGCCTTTGGGCAAGGCATGTCGATTACCACAGGCATGGTGATGCTACCGTTTATTATCGGCATTGTGATGGTGTTTTTTGACGCTAAGAGTAAGTTAGCTTGGCTGCTGAGTTTAGGTTCGCTAACGGCCTTGATTGTGGGTGTTATCAGCTCGATTCAATTCCACTTTAAATCTATGTCGGCCTTTGAACTTATCGTGATCCTCGTTTTGGCCTTTGGTGGTTTAGGGTTGTTTTTACGCTCACTGAAAGACGCGCCCACAAGCGATACACAAGCGAAATAACCACTGGACACTTAGTCACTAGGCTCTTAACCACTAGGCGCTAGAGTGCAAATACGAAATCAGAGTTGTGCATCTAAGCGACTTTAATAGCGGTTTAATGAAAGTTTTAACTACAGAGTGAAGGAATGCGATGCGCTGGCGTGACACTGACAGAAGCTCCAATATCGAAGACAGACGCGGCCAGCAAATGGCATCTGCGGGTGTGCCGAGTGCCTTGTTACTCAGGTTCTTGCCCTTTTTGCTGAGAACTAAACTTGGCCGCGTGGTGTTGCTCATCGGCGGCATTTATATTGCTTTTCAGTATGTTACCGGTGGTCTTTCACTTGACCCGAATACTCAAACTCATCTTAGCCAATCCCAATCTAGCTCAACAACAGCGGTACAGGATGAAAATGCCCAGTTTGTGGCGGCCATTTTAGGCACCACAGAAACCGTTTGGGGCCAGTTGCTCAAAGGGCAATATCGAGAGCCTAAGTTAGTGCTTTATCGCAATATGACCTCCACTGGCTGCGGTATGGGACAGGCGCAGTCTGGGCCTTTCTATTGCCCTGCCGATAGCAAGGTGTATATCGATCTTAGCTTTCTTGATGAGCTTAAAACATTAGGCGCGCCCGGTGATTTTGCCTTTGCCTATGTGATTGCCCACGAGGTAGGCCACCATGTGCAAAACCTGCTGGGCACTAGCACTAAGGTGCGCCAAGCCCAGCAATCTGGCAGTAAAGTGCAGGCGAATCAATTGAGTGTCGCACTTGAATTGCAGGCTGATTGCTACGCAGGGATTTGGGGGCATTATGTCAATCAACAACTTAACTTACTTGAAGCGGGCGATTTAGCGGAAGGCATTGCCGCCGCCAGTGCTGTGGGTGACGATCGTCTGCAAAAGATGGCGGGTCGCGCCGTACAGCCCGATGCTTTTACCCATGGCAGTTCGGCGCAGCGGGTGAAATGGTTTAAGACAGGGTTTGATTCGGGTAATCTCGCCAGTTGTAATACCTTTGCGGCGAAGTGATTTAGTCTGATATCTCAAATACGTACCGAACAGAAATGCAAGGATAACTGAGTGGCCTTTAACGATACCTTTAGATTGAGCAGCCACGCGGTTATCACTAATGCGCAGGGACAAGTACTGTTGCTTAAGGCCAATTATGGTAATTTTGCTTGGGGTTTGCCCGGTGGCGCACTCGAGCCCGGTGAAACGATTCACGAGGCCTTAGTGCGCGAATGCCAAGAGGAATTGGGGTTAAGTGTGCGGGTTAACTATTTGAGCGGCGTGTATTATCACAGCGCCTATCAATCCCAAGCCTTTATTTTTCGTTGTGAACTGTTGTTGTTTGATGGGCCTGAGGTGGCAAAAAATGGGGCAGAAGGTGAGCCATTGCCGATCCACTTAAGCCACGAACACTCAGAGTTTGCCTTCCACAATATAGATACCCTTAGCGCGGTTCAGCAGCAAAGAATTAAAGATTGCCTCAATTTCAACGGGGTTGTCATGAGCGCAAAGTTTTAATGCTTTGCCAGTAAACCGCCGGCCGTTAATCGGCTTGGGTTTGCGCGAGTAAGGTTTCTAAGCAGTGTTCCTTGATACCGTAATAGGCTTTAATGTCAGCAATTTGCGCGAGGATTGCGGCGCTGTCTTTCTGATTATTTTGTGGCTTTTTAACGGCCAAAATCATCTTATTTTTATTGGTATGTTCTAGGCTGATAAATTCAAACACCTTAGTCGCATAACCGTTGGCTTCCAAAAATAGCGCACGTAATGAATCCGTCACCATTTCAGCCTGTTGGCCCATGTGCACTCCATATTGCAGCATAGGTTTGAACAATTCAGGGCTGTGCATCTGCGGGCGAATTTGTTTATGGCAGCAAGGCGAACACATGATGATGTCGGCATTGGCGCGAATACCATAATGAATCGCATAGTCAGTAGCGATATCGCAGGCGTGCAGGGCGATCATCACATCGGTTTGCTTAGGCGCGTGGGTTCTCACATCGCCGCAGACAAACGACAATCCTTGATGATCGAGCGTTGCCGCCGTTTCATTACATAAATCGGCCAAGGCTTGGCGTAATTCCACCCCAGTCACCTGCGCATCATTGTGAAGGCTGTGGCGAAGGTAATCATGGATTGCAAAGGTGAGATAACCTTTACCTGAACCAAAATCGACCACATTGATTGGTTGGTCATTCTTGTGGGGTGAGGCTTCGAGTGCTTGACTGAAAACCTCAATAAACTTATTGATTTGCTTCCATTTACGCGACATCGCAGGGATAAGATTATGTTGGCTGTCCGTCACCCCGAGCTGAGTCAGGAAGGGGCGTTCAATATCCACAAAACGCTTTTTCTCACGGTCATGTTCTAACGGCGCAGCGACGGCTTGTTTAACATTATGTGTACTGATCTGTACTTTGCCTTTTTTGCTGATCTCAAGCTGAACTTCTGCCAGCGCCGTGGCTAAGTGGGCACTTTTAAAATCGCTACCGAGTAACAGTTTTATGCTGGCTAAGCCTTCGTCATAACTCAGGTTTTTTGTGATGTGATTCGTCTGATGCTGATACACAAACGACAGCACAGGTTCATTTTGCAAACTAATCGGCCGAATCGTAATGCGCTGCAAGCTTTTATCTGCCCCTCGGTACTTACTCAACAATAGTTTGATCAGATTATGCTTCGCCAAGCTGTCAGCCAAAAGCTGGTAAAAATCATCAAAAGAATTAAGCGCTGAATGGGACATTATTGTTTCCGAAAAAGTAACCAAGAAAAACAGGGTGAGTATTCTAACCGCGATCCGCCGCTACCTAAAGTTATTCTCACCGAGAAGGGGGGTTGGGGCAGACCTCCGCTGCTGATCTATCTGTTGGAGGTCGTAGTGATTAAGCGCTGTCATTCCAGTGACACACTCTATTAATAATACAGTGACTTGTTAGTCTCGGCACATAACTGCTTTTTCGTCATCACTCTAAATTTAATTTTTTAAATAAGACTGAATTTCTTTTTTTCGCATCACGTAATAGTTTATCAAATGAGATAACTTCAATTACGGTATTGAGATTATCATTGTAGAAAATATAGCCTTGATTATCTAGAAGGGGTTTATAATTTCTCATCTCAAGAATGTCACGTATTGAAGAAGTTAAATCGCAAATTACATAACAATATATTGGTATCCTCTTATTCAAGTGGATTTCTCGCCCCCGCTCATCCATAATCTGATCTGGCTTTCTTAGTTTAAGCACATATCCAGTAACCTGATCAATAGGATTGTCCGAACCGTTATAGTTATCACGCATTGGACGTTTAAACTCGACAATGATAGCCGTAGATGTCTCTCGCTTATCATCACCGTATACAACAGGATTATTAAAAACTAATAAGTCAGGACGTTCTTTAGAGTCAATATCAGTTACAGATTTGAATGATTTATCTGATGCAAGATGTTTATGGTAAGCCATACGTTCATCAATCAACCAAAGGTTATGTTCTTGCACATCATCGCTGGTAGAGCGAATTGCCATAATAATGTCATGAACAGTATCTTCTAGTGCATACTTGTCACTATCTTGTAACTCTAAGCTGAACTCTAAAGCATCGATCACAGCTTTTCTATGGACGATATATTTAGCAAGGTTTGATTTTCCAATCTCGTTTAGATCTTCGGTGTACTTTTGCAAAGACTCTTTATAAGCAGGGTAATCTTTAACTTTACTATGCTTTAATTCGTCTTTCAGTCGTTGGGCTTCTTGCTTTAATTCAAGCTCATAGTTTCGATTAAGCTTGTGTAGCTCAATGTCAAGTTTCTCGTCAGACAAATCAAAAGGGATTGTATTTAACCATAGTGGACGGTTCTTAATAATGTGTCGATACTCATAACCAGCGTGATTAACATATCGTTCAATCATCTCTTTATGCTTTGCATACATTGGTTCTAGGAATGGTTCAAATACTGTTCTCCCATAAAGCATTAACTCTATAATAATCGTGTTGATTGCAGGTGAATCCGCATCTTCATCACATAGGTCAACTTTTTCAGCAATTCTAAATCCCGTTCGTTCTTGGTTAACATATTGATCAAGATAAGAAGAAGTAACATAAATTGAGTAATTAAATTTTAAACCATTAATATCTTCAAAAATAGGAGGTACATTTTCTTCGTATTCTTTTAGTGTATAACCTCTTACAGAGCGAGAATCTGCACAGAGGAAAACTTTGTGATTTTTCTGTTTAGTGATCTTATAGTTTTTGAAAAAATGGGCTTTAAATTGGTTAGAGCCAATTGAAAACTCTTTTTGTTCAATTTCATGTGAATAGGTCGTTTCAAAAACAACTAGTAGATCAATGCTTTCACCACAATCACCTAGTAATTTGAATGATTTTATTTTGCCTTCTAGGAAGTAGATAAGGCTGTGCTCTATGATTTCTGAGGCTATATTATCAAGGTTTTTAGGTAATCTGGTGCGATAGGGATCTTGAATTTCTTTAAGAGAAACTTTAGTTCTTACTCTCTCTGATTGTTCAGCGCTTATTAATTTTTCACTTTCAAAATCAACATCATCAACGGAGAAGCCAAAGGTTAGTTTTTTCTTTTCTTGATTATCGAGATAGACACTTTCGACCTCTACAGTTTCAAAAGCTTTAAGCCATGTGAAGCGACCAACTCCCTTACAACCTAAACTAGATTTGTAGGTAGATTCAGCCGTCTTAAATGATTGATAATTATCATGGTTAAATCCTTCACCATAATCAACAATTTCAAAAGATTCTATCTGTTGAAATTTACGGTCATCTTCGTTCAAAACTTCCTGAGTCGTTTGACGAAAAGCTGTAATGGTTAGTTCAGCTTTATCACCTTTTCTAGTTGCTTGAATTGAGTTAACAATAGCCTCAAATAAAGGAACAAGACGATCACTAGGTGATAATTTGAGATTTTGAACTTTACCTTTAACATCTATTTGCACTGTAGTCCCTTATCCAATACATTTTGGCAGAGTTTAGGAGTTGATAATACAATAAAACTGCTATTTCCACATTGAGTCAAACTAATTTAATGCGAATTAAATGCTTCTTTATAATCTGTTTCAATTTTCTACATTGAGAAAATAAAGATAACGTAAGTCAATTGAGCTTAAAATGTAACCCTTTTAATTAGATCTTTTTTTGTCTTCCTCTGAGTAAATTTAACGAGCCACCCATTGTTAAATTTACAGAGTGCATGCTTGTAAGAAGGGGTTCAGATTACTGTAGGGGTTGGCAAGATTAAGCACTGTCATAGAAGTGACCGTTGACGGCATGGATGCCGTCGTCGAGCCTATAGGGATATATTTACGGCGAGTCATACCAATTACATTAATTAACTGGTCAAAATTGTCCACGGTCTAGTACACAATTCTATCACTCTTGCTTTCTTCTCAATGAAGGTATTCCATGCGATAGAGCACTGTTCGACAATATCGTCATAACCACTAAAACAACGATTGGCCAACACRTTTTGACGCAGCCATTGCCATACCTGCTCTATTGGATTCAACTCCGGTGAATAAGGTGGCAACTTGAGAAGCGTCAGATTATCAAAGTCATCGGCCA